>JAHEMV010000719.1 GCA_024643455.1 Cytophagales bacterium | reverse complement strand
TAGAATGTCGGCATGCTCCTTTAAATTCATAGAACTAGTATCGCAAAGAAAAAAGGTAGTATATTTCAAGAAATTGGATCTAGGTGTTCAATAAAATTTCAATAATGGATGACAACATAAAGCGATGAGTTGATAATTGCTTATTCAGAATTTATAATAAAAAGTTATCCATTTGTGATATGAAAAAAGCACTTAAAATCCATGAGTTAATCCTTTATATTTAAACGAAACTATGGATAAACTTCTGTTTGATTTGTTGATTCGATACAGTGCAACAAAAATAAAGTGGCTAGGGATATTACTTGTCATATTATTGGTCAGTTGTTCTCCTGATAAAAATCAATACGAGCCCATCAATGAAGATTTCTGTGGTCAAATTCACTTTAACGAACCTCATGGATTATCAGTACAATTAGCGCCTTTTGCGGATCAGATGAACGCTAAAACAGGAGTGTATTCCTTGGAAGAAGGAGATAACGCAATGATTGCAAGGGCCTGGCTTTGTGAGTCAGCAGAACAAACCATCGATATTCAGTACTTTATCTTTTCAGCTGATAATATAGGATTGATCGCTGTAGATTATCTACTACGGGCAGCTGATCGCGGAGTGAAAGTTAGAATAATAGTCGATGATATCATGGTAGAAGCGGATGCAGATGAATTGCTTGCCCTTGACGCACATCCCAATTTAGATATCAAGATCTATAATCCGACTGCCAATATCGGTAAAAATTTACCAGAGAAATTATATGAGTTGGCAACAAATTTCAGAGGTGTAAATCAGCGAATGCACAACAAAACATTTATTGTTGATGGCAAAGTGGTCATTACAGGCGGGAGAAATATTGCTGACGAATATTTTGATTATGACCATGAATATAATTTCAGGGACCGGGATGTGTTACTTATTGGAAAAAGTGCTGGGGAAGTTGAAAGCTCATTTAATCTGTTTTGGGAGAGTGGATTAAGTATACCCATTGGCAATATTGTAAAAACTGAAGATTATGAATTAAATACCGAAATTAAATTTGAATACATACATCAATATGCCTGCAATCCTTTGAACTTTTGGCCGCAAGTTAGGGAAAGGATTAAATCAGTACCAGTGGCCTTTCTTCAAATTCAGGAATCCGGAGATTTAGTTTGGGCAGATAAGGTAACGTTTGTTTCTGATGTACCAGGTAAAAACACTGGTGAAAATGGGCTTAGTGGAGGAGGCGTTTGTACCGATACGTTGATTAGCTTGATTAATCGGGCAAAAAAATCCATTTCCATTCAATCACCCTATTTAATAACAACCGAGTTGAGTCAACAACTTTTTAAGGAGGCTATCCAACGTGGAGTTGATGTTCGGATTCTTACAAACAGTTTATCTTCCACAGATAATCTGGAGGCCTTTAGCGGTTATCAACGTGAACGCGAAGCGCTTTTAGATATTGGGGTGAACATTTTTGAATTTAAACCTGATGCAGAAATACGACACAAAATTATGACCGGGGCACTTCAGAAGGCAATGGATTTTAAACCTATTTTTGGGCTACATGCCAAATCGATCGTTATCGATCAGGACATTGCAGTAATTGGCACATTCAATCTTGATCCCAGAAGTGCAAATTTAAATACGGAATGCGTCGCTATAATTTATGACGATAAAATTGCCAGGAAACTTTTTGATGCGATGGACGAAGACATGAAATCTGAAAACGCATGGAAAACCACCTTATCTTTTAATCCTGATGGAAAGGCTGGATCTTTGAAACAGTTTAAAGTCTGGCTTCGGGGAGTGGTGCCCAAATCTATTTTGTAGGATTTGAGCTGAGTAATCCATTTTATAAATATATAGCAATAATCTGCCCTTGTAGTTTACAAAACTGTTCAATGTTTCCACATGGAATGAATGATTATGTAATTTCATTTTATGCAAAATGCTAAAACATTTTTTTCAAAAGAAGATCAGTATGTTCTATGGCCTTTTTTGATTGAAATTAGTATTTAAAATACAATAGGAAGC
>JAHEMV010000718.1 GCA_024643455.1 Cytophagales bacterium | reverse complement strand
ATATAATAACCGTGGCACTGGATCATATGAAATCTCTATGGGATATAGGTTTTTTAAGCCTGCAGCACCTAAAGTACGCTATTGATGTCAACAATTAACCACAGATGAAAAAAATTTTATTAGCTGTATTTATTTTTATATCCATCAATTCATCCGCTCAAAATGTCAAATGGGCTGATAAAGTGTTGGATTTTTCCTCCGAATTTGGTAAAAGACAATATTCCGTTAACCAGGTAATCGGTAAACCAAATGTACTTCCAAATTTAGGGGCAAGCCCAAATGCCTGGTCACCAAAAAAGAAAGACAGGACTGAATTTGTTAAAGTTGGTTTTGCCCAACCGATTCAGATTCAACAAATCGCCATTGCTGAAACACATAATCCTGGGGGAATTTATCAAATCTTTGCCTATGATTCTGATGGAAAAGAATACTTGCTTAATACTTTTGAGCCTACGTATATCCCAATCGAAGGAAGACTTTTTAGATTCTTTTTTGATAAAACACCTTACGAAGTAGCTGCATTAAAAATTACAATAAAAAGTGAACTCCTTAATGGTCATTTCGGAATAGATGCAATAGGCATTTCCGATTCAAAAGAACCAATTGCTGTAGAAATCAACATTACAAATGAGATAAATAATGATTATGTTCCAATAGCACTTGGTTCAAACGTAAATTCTGAATACAATGAACTTCGTCCACTAATTGCACCAGAAGCCAATACCTTATTTTTTAGTCGTCAAAACCATCCGGAAAATATGGGTGGAGTAAAAGACGATGAAGATATATGGTTTTCAGAAAGAGATTCTACTACGGGAGACTGGAAAAAAGCCATAAATGCGGGCAGACCTCTTAACAACAAAGGCCCCAACTTTATCAGTTCGATTTCGTCGGATGGACATGCAATGTTGCTTCTACTCGGTAATGCATATTATTCGAAAAATAGAATGACTCAAGGAGTATCAATGTCAGTAAAAAATGATGATGGGACTTGGTCCAAACCACAAAATTTGGATATACTTAACGATTACAATCTATCCGATAAGGCAAATTACTTCCTGACTAACGACATGGAAACAATTGTGATGTCTGTAGAAAGAAAAGATAGTTATGGAGATCGTGATTTATATGTAATATTCTTAAAGGATGATGGAACCTGGACCCAACCACTAAATATGGGTTCTCAAATTAATTCTGCAGCTGAAGATGGCGCCCCATTTTTAGCATCTGATGGTAAAACAATGTTTTTTTCATCCAAAGGATTTAGTGGATATGGTGGGTATGACATTTACTTAACAAGGAGATTAGATGATACCTGGACCAATTGGTCGGAACCTGAAAATTTAGGAGCAGGCTTTAATTCCAGAGAAGATGACATATTTTTCAATTTTACAGAAAATGATGAGTATGCCTATTTCTCAAGAGGGACAAAAGCAAATACAGATATATACAAAGTCAAATTACCGTATTATCAAAAACCAGAGATGCTAGCCTCATTGATCGGTGGGAAATATAAAAATCCTAATATCATTATTTCTATTAAAGGAAAAGTTTTTGATTCGAAAACCATGAAACCAATTGAGTCCTCAATAGAATTTCTTAGACAATTGGATAATACCCAAATTGAACTTGTAGCAGCAGATACTAGTGGTTTTGTCACAACATTATCGCAAGGATTTAATTATCAAATAATTGCTAAATCTGACGGATACTACAATTCTTTAGATTCCTTGGATCTCAGAAACATTACAAACAGTATCGAAATCGAAAAAAACCTTTATTTGGATCCGATTATTAAAAACAAATCAATTGTGTTAAATAATGTATATTTTGATTTTGACAGCGATGTGATACGGTCTGAATCTTTTCCGGAATTGGACAAAATTTCAGAAATGCTTCTTGATAATCCTAATCTTCATATGACAATTGATGGTCATACCTGCTCATTGGGTTCTGATGAATATAATTTAAATCTTTCAGGTAGACGAGCCGGATCAATCGTTAATTATTTTTT
>JAHEMV010000268.1 GCA_024643455.1 Cytophagales bacterium | reverse complement strand
TGCCATTTTTTATCGTGCGTAAAGTTGAAATTTTATTGAACACTGATTTATAATGATCAGTAAGTACAAATATAATCATGACAAACCAGTGAAAAGATGATTTAGTGCAGTTTTCAAAAAACATTTTCATTGTTGTATTCAATTGCCAAACTATTTGTAAATTTATAAGGCGATAAACTATTATTAACCACCTATGAGCCGAAAACCAATTGTCTCGCGCATTATTGCTTTCTATAGCTTTATTTTAATCTCAACATTCTACATTCTAAGCCTACCATGGCAATCTGGCCTTGAGGATAAGGTTTATATACGATTAAATAGTCCACAATCGGTAAGACCTGGCATAACCATACTAACGAAAAATCTAACGATGAATGAAGTTTTATGGTCAACTGTATATCCTGAGTTCCATGGAAAATTCTATCAAATACCTATATTCAGCGGTTAACATTTTAATCTGATATTAAAAGAAAGGAATCCAGATCGTATCCACATTTCCAAAGCCGGTTCTACCACAATATTTAAGCAATATTATCTCCACAGAAAATTTATTTAATTATTAACCACCTTCAAAAAACCAAAAAAATGGAACAACAACTTTTAGAAATTCGTGAACAGCAAAAAGCATCGTGGAACAAGTTTTCTCCCGGATGGAAAAAATGGGATGACCAGTTTATGGAATTCTTAAAACCAATGGGAGATGAAATCATTTCCTCTTTAAATCCGACGGAAACATCGGTGGTATTAGACATAGCCGCGGGTACAGGTGAGCCAGGATTAACCATAGCCACCAATGTAAAAAAAGGGAAAGTCTTTATTACTGACCTGGCTGAAGAAATGCTTGCTGTTGCCCTTGAAAATGCCTCAAAAAGAGGAATTTCAAACATTGAAACGCATACTTGCGATGTTTGTGAACTTCCATTCCCTGACAACACATTTGATGCTGTAAGTTGCCGCCTGGGTTTTATGTTTTTCCCAGACATGCTTTTAGCTGCTAAAGAAATGTTGCGCGTACTTAAACCTGGAGGAAAAATTGCTACTTCGGTTTGGAATGTCCCAGAAAAAAATTTCTGGGTAACTGCTATTGGAGGAACAATAAACAGGAATATGCAACTACCAACTCCACCTGCTGAAGCTCCCGGAATGTTCCGATGCTCAAAAAGTGGACACATTGAAGGTTTATTTCAACAAGTTGGGTTCAAGGACACATCAGAAAAGGAGGTAACAGGAAAATTGAAATGTGGAACAACAGAAATCTATTGGACCATGATGACCGATATAGCAGCGCCCTTTGTTGCAGCCCTCAGCAAGGCAGATGATGCCATGAGAGAAAAGATAAAAGGAGAAGTCTATGAAATAGTCAATCAAAAATACCCTGAAGGAAAAGTTATTATTGATGCAAGTGCACTTGTGATTTCGGGCACAAAACAATGATATGATTTTTGTTTGATAGAAATTATTCCCAAATCTCCATATTTAGAATCGTGAGGGATAATCTCACGGTTTTAAATTTTGCCCTCTATCCTGTTAAAATTTTTCAAAATCTTAAATATATTTTTTCTCCGAACTATAGCTTCTATTGCAAATTTAAAAACATCTAGTTCTGTTCTGACATCTTGAAGAAAGTCCAGTAATTCCTGTGGTTTCTCCAGTCAAATTTCTTTTAATTGTTATTTACTGATGGGTCTTATTTAGGAATTAATTCAATTCCACCATTGTTTTAGAATAAACTTTAGAAAAGAATCAAACAATTAAATTCAACGCACTAAATAGTATTTGTTTAGTATATCCCTTGAGGATGGAAGTGGTTTATATAATTATTTCTGATAAAAGGAGGATTTTGAAAATTCTTAATTACCTCAGAACAGTAAGCGTACCCCTATAAACCTTTTCAAATTTTTGAATTTTTATTAAGTAATAATAAACACCTGGTGACACTAATTTGCCATCGTAGTTACCGTCCCATTGTTCAAAATATGAATCCGTTTCAAAAATCATTTGTCCACTCCTTGAAAAAACCATAACTTTTAAATCATCATAACCATTAAGATTAGATATATCCCAAGTATCATTAATTCCATCATTATTTGGTGTGAAACCGTTTGGAATATCTATCTCTACAAATGTATTTCTAAATAATATTTTTCTTTCATAAACTAGGCTACTTGTGTCTCCATCATAAAGAATAATTTCAACGTCACGATTCATTTTACTTGGAGTTAAGTTGTTCAGATTGACGTATTTTATAGATCGAATTGCTTCTTGATAAATAACAGGTTTCGCAATCCCAGTTAGTGACAAAACACCAGTTGTATCATTCCAATAGAAAGTTATATCTGAAATAGGTTTGTAAAAAAGCGAATCTTCATATCTGTGATAATTAGTGGAAATTTCTATACTAGCTTTCACTATCTTATCCCCATCCACATCTACTACATTTGCTGAATCAGTCAATTGAATACTATGATCTCCAAATTCATAAATAAAAGGATTATCCTCAAAATTAATTATTTCAGGAGGATCATTAACTGAAGAAATGTGAATGCTTACCCTTTGAGGAGTTAGGGCAAATTCTTTTCCATCAGAAGCATTCCAATCAAAAATATCTAAACCATAATAGTTTTCTAAAGGTATATATTCTAATGATTTCAAATTATCTGCAGTAACAATCGTATTGATTTGTAACAATTCTCCATTGACTTTTACAACTCCAAATTGAGGTTCTATCATCATTTTAAAAAATATTAAAGAATCCTTATCTGCATCTAAAAATTTTGAACCAAAATCATTTTTAGTAAATAATATCGAATTATCCTCCATCGTATTTTTTGATATGGGTAAGAGTTCTGGTCTTTTATTGGGTTTTCTTACCGTAAGTGAAAATAGTTGCGTGTCATTTGCCCCGAACTGATCTTCAACTTTTACTTCAATAGCATAAATTCCTTCTGAACCTGAAGGTGCGGTACCTAAAAGTGAGGCCGTACCGTCCTTATGATCAATATAATTTAACCAGGTCTTTATCGTTTCAGGAATTGAAATTGTAAATTTTAGAATATCTTTTAAATCGGGATCGGTCGCTGAAATTTCATATTTATATGCTTTGGTAATTTCTGCTATTGAGTCTGGAGTAGAGATAATATCTGGTGGATTATTTTGAATTGCTATTTCTGCCTTTATTTCGCCACCTCCGAGTTTTAAATCATTTGGCCCAGTTGCTGCCTGAATTTTAAAACTTCCATTTTCAGAAATTCCATAAGAAGGAGTAAATTTTAAACCATCAAAGCCTTGTTGCGCAGTGATAAAACTGTTATTGTTTATGATACTCACTCCATCGTTTTGATAAAGTGTTCCTGACTTTATCTCCGTTATTTTAAAGTATGTTACTTCTGCTCCATCTACGGGATTCCGACTAATTACCAAACCAGATAGTGTTTGTGATCCAACCCGGGTAGATGCATTTGTTATGGATGGATTATCAGCAACTGGATCTACTTTAACATCAAATTGCTTTGTTATCGTATTTTTTTCATTCTGATGATCATCAATAATTACAGTTATTGTTGAATTTCCAAACTTATCTTTTATCGGTGAAAATTTTAGGGTAGCTGTATTTTGCCCTTGGATAAAATCAATGGATATTGTTGAAAGGAGCGTAGTGTTACTTGAGGTTGCAGTAATAGTAATCACCTGGTTTTCATTAATCCCTGGTGAAATCCCAGTCAATAAAACTGATTGCAATCCGCCATCCTCTAGAATTGAAATCGGATTTATATCATCCAATGTTGGCGGTTCATTAGGGTGAATTACTCTTATCGTAAATACACTCCTATTACTTTTATCAATTCCTCCATTTTTAGTGCCCCCATTATCGTGTAGTACAAGTGAAAATACAGCCTCGCCATATGTATTGCGATTTGCCTCAAACTCTATACTCCCATCCTCTGACGAAATAGCAGGATTTGTTTTGAACGATAAATTACCTTGTATATCTTCAAGTTCCACAATAAAATCAAGCTTTTGTTTAAGCTCCGGATCACCATCATCAATTGCGTAAACAAATTTATTTAATAAGGTTTTACCACTATTTTCATCAACTATTATTGTATTTACTGACAAACTAAAGATAGGCTTTCCATTTACAGGAAAAACTTCAACATCAAATTCCACTTCAGTAATATTTCTAAATAATTGACCATCATTTAGTCGAACACTAATTTTGGCTTTCCCATTAGCATTATTAACCAGACTAAAAAACAAAAGAGCAATAGACTCCCCCTGTGTATAGCTGATTTTTATTTCGCTTATCAAAGTTGGATTGTCAGATGTTGCTGAAATTGTGACCTTCTGCTCCAATTCACCCTTGCCAGAACTGATACCAGTCAATTCAATCTCCTGAGTTGGACTATTTTCTGGAATTGGTCCATAATCATCTATTTTATCTATAGTAGGAGGAGCATTTAATAAATTCCAACTTTGTGAATTAGCATATTCTGCTGGTAGGATTAAAAGTACAAAAATGAAAAAACAGAGTTTCATTTTCATTGTGTGGTTGATTTTTGACAGTAAAAATTAAGTTTTTTCTTTAAGTAATACAAGTATTTCTTGATTTGTGTAACTAAAACCTAAAATGATAAAGCATAGTACACACTTCATTAAATCATTGTTACTCATGAGTTAAATGCAATTATTTCTAGAATTATTGAAATTAAATAAATAATTTAGTAGTTTATGAAGCGATAAAGATTCACAACTTCGTTTGATTAATCCACTTACCTGATCTATGAAAAGCAAAATAATTTTTGGATTTTATTTTATCAGCACGCTTTCGTTAACATCCTTATCCTACTCACAATCTGTTTTACTTATAAAATCAAATTCAAGCGTTTTTGATTCCTACGACCTGAAAAAAAATGTATTGAAAAACTTAAATGAAGATACCTGGCTTAACTATAAAGGAATTCAGGGTGATTTGGTGAAAGTATCAAATTTTTTTGGCAAGGATAAATTATACCCAAATGGAATTTTTGAAGGTTATGTGTATATCAATTCTATTTTGGATACAATGGATCGAGAACAATTTGAAGATATGCTTATATCAGAAACTTACGAGCTCCCTTTTACCACTACAGCAGATTCTTTCACTTTAATAGACGAGAAGACAACGAAGAAAAAGAATACAAAATATGATGCAGGTGACTATTTTTTAGGAATGTCAAAGGAGGATGCAATTAGTGTTGGAACAAAAAAAATTAATTTAGTGAATGCTGACTACAACATAATATTATCGTATAACGACCATAATAGCTTAAGTACAATAGTTCTCAAAGGTGATCAGCAAAATGCCCTTGCTGTTGACACTTCAATTAAAAATACTATTTCAAGTCTCTTGAATTACTATTCTAACATATATGGGCCTCCTAGCATTTCGAATGAATACCCATCATTTCTAGAAATAGAGGATTCCATTACTTCAAAAATTTACATTTGGGATATAAATGATAAAACTATTGTAATCGGCATTGGTGAAGAAAACAAAATGTACTTTTCTGCAATTATATTTCAATATAAATAGCTAGTAAACACATCTTAAATTATTATAGATTATAATCAATCATTATGCCCATTAATTGGCATGTTTATAAAGTTTATATTCATTTTTAAGACAAAGGAAATTACATCACTCAGAAAGAGCTACATACTTTGTAGCTCTTTCTCCTATTATAGACTATTTAACAAGCTCTAGACTTGTGTTACATAGGAATTACAATTTTTCTTGTACGGATCCACAGTGAAGCATTTTATCGCCGAAATATGGAATATTGATTTCCGTTTCGACTGCGAGCCAATAAGCTTTTGCCATTGGGCAATACTGTTTATAAACTGGACCTTCACGATCAGAAGAACTTTGTATCATCGTATAAACGTCTACAGAAAGAAAGACAAAACTTTTTCTCTGAACGCTAACATCTTTTGATTCAGAAATTTTAATGGCATTGTCAGTAATTTTTTTTGATAATTCATCGGTCCTGCTTTTTATCAGTTCAGTGAGATCTTTTGCTGCAGTACTGGCTGCTTTACTGTCTGTTTTTACCAATGCATCCTTAATTTCCAAATAGGAAGAAAGTACGCTTTTTGATTGAGCATTAGTGTTTATAGAAATGATAATACTTAGAACTGCTACTAATATTAGTTGATAAATAGAGCTTTTAGTTTTCATGATATTAATTTTAAAGTTAGTTTTTATAATTCTTGATTTTATTTAATGGCTTCCTTTACTTCCCCACAGGTGAGCATAGACGCGCCATAATAGGGATTTTTAATGCTTTCATCAGCACTCAGCCAATCAGCTCCTTTGTTATCATCTGCCATAGGACAATGTTGGAGATAAAGCGTTTTTTCGGATGGATGAAATGTGCGAGCGATTTGGATCATACTTTCGGAAAATGGTTTAAAAGCCATTCTGGCTTTAGCAATTTCATTGGCAGCTACGATGTCACTTAGATATCTCTCGGCTTTAATTTCTTCTGGCATCCAAATAGCATGGTTTTTTCCATCAAACATAGACATATCAATTCCTTTCATTACTTCAAGAAGTCTGCCTGCTTCCTGTTTTGTCTTTTGAAAGTCATCTTCTACCAGGGCATCTTTCAGCATGAGATAGGATGTGAAAAGTGGAGATAATGCTTTCTTGATCTGGGGACTGATTACCAAATCATTTTCTGCTTCATGTTCTTCCGCAAGACTTTTTTTAACTTCATTAATTTGATCATGCCCTGCCATATCTGCCTCTGAATTCATCATACTTGGTTTGCCAGCCAATTGGGCAGCAGCATCAATACTGAAAGCTCCATTGGTAACAATCTCATCTCCATTTTGTAATCCACTTACCACAACATATGAGTCTTTCATAGCAGCACCAAGTGTAATCTCCCTAAGTTTAAAGGTAGGATGCGCCGTGTCAGGAAGTTTAACATAGACAATTGAACGAGCACCAGTCCACAAAACCGATGATTGAGGAATGATCATGTTTTGATTTTCATTTTTCAGATCAGCAGATAAAAGGCCATTTACAAACATTTCTGGTTTTAGTTCCATGGTTGGATTAGAAACTTCGATCCTTGCTCTTGCAATGCGTGATGCCGGGTCGATCGTCGGATCAATAAATGATATTTTGCCTTCAAAGTTTTTCCCTGGAACCGCCTGTGTTGTGAAGATTACTTTTTGACCAATCGAAATCCAGGGAAGATCGGATTCGTAAGCATCGAAAACTACCCA
>JAHEMV010000267.1 GCA_024643455.1 Cytophagales bacterium | reverse complement strand
GCATTTATATTATGAAAAAATGGCTCCCATGTATTGTAAACAAATACTGGTTTTTTTTCAATTTGATTGAGTCGGATACCCATGTGTTTTCGCACAAAATCAGAGACCACACTATTTAAAACGAGGCCTGGGTCACTCGTATTTGCATAAATTGCCGAAAAAACCCATGGGCTTTCCCAGGAATCTCCAGGATTAATCCACTGGCGAAAACCAAAATTTTGGGATATATCAGTCAATCCTGTTGTTAACAGATTAGGTTCCATAAATGCAGTTGTATATTTCATTACCCCTGGCACTTCGTTGCCTAAAACAATGCCTCTTTGCTGCCCTATTTCATGAACCACAACAACCGGATCATATGCCGTGCTCATGAATTGTCCCAGAGATTTCTGGCGCGCATAATCATTCATCACCCAACATTCTGTACCGGTTCCCGAATCCTTAAATCGGAGTCGTTCGACATCCAGCGATTCAAGTTTAATCGCCTGCTCTTGCATATTTTTAAAACTGATTTTTTTTCGAATCAGTGGCAATTCAGGATATAACAAATAGGTAATTTTGATTTGTAATTTCGCCTCTTCATTTACCAATATTATCTCAGCGCCGTCACCTCCCAGTTCAGCTTTAATTCCCGATGCAGAAATGAATTCCCATTCACTGACTCCTGTTAGTTTTGTATCATTTACCAGGAATGAAAATTCTTCGGAATCCGGATTAATAAATTCCTGGTCCTGATTAATAAGTTTCAGGCTATTCGACACAATTCCTTCCCCATTATTCCCAATTTGAATAATACGACGAATCTTACCATTATCAAGTATTACAGTATTTTCATTAATTTTTACATAGGATTGTGTAATTGCCTTTATTGGAAATAAAAGCAATAAACACATAGTTGAAGCTAAAATCCTTTTATTCGTAAGTTGACACTTCATTTTTATTAAACTTATCGCAGTTGCATTTAATACTTTTTAAATTATTTAGTGGTATAATACCGATATATCGATAGCATCTGACACTTTACTATTTACTTTTATCCATAATTGATTTTTACCTGATGGTTCATAAAACCATGCGTCTTCTTTAGTGTTCAGAGACTCCCATGATATTGCTTCAGGCAAAGAGAGTTCTGATTTTACGACATTCAGGGGTTTATTTTTTCCATGGATACAGAAAATATGGCCTTTTTCGGGAATGGCATATTTCCCATGCGGTTGACTTTTCTGTATGGTCATTTCACCGTTGTTGTCGGTATAGCTAAAGGTGGTAATGCTGAAGATGTCCTTTTCATAGTCATAACTCACACCATCATCTTCATATAGATCAAATGTTCCGCTTTTTTCCGGATAAATATGTATTGTTAAAGGGCTTGTCAATTCATCGATATGGCTCTGACCTCCAGGAGCCATGGGAATAATGGCGCCAGCTTTTACCAGGATTGGTACCCTGTCGATAGGCGCATTGTAACTGATGGATTGTTCCCCTTGATAGGAAGTCTCGTCGAAAAAGTCTATCCATTTGCCTTTAGGCAGGTAAATGTCCCTGTAAAAGGTTGTATCGCTCCATAAGGGTGCGATCAACAAATGTTCACCAAGCAGATACTGCCCATAGGCTTTGTAGGTTTCCGGATCTTTTTGATTTTCCAATACCATGGCCCGGACAAGAGGGACACCGGTTTGGGTGGCTTCACGGGCATAGGTATAGATGTAGGGCATCAGACTGTATCTTAATTTTCCATAGAAACGATAGTTCCAGTCAGCCATTTGATCTCCGGTAATTGAAATCAATGTTCTTTCGCCTGCAACTGTTAAGGAGAGATATTGTGACAATCTCGAATAAGGTAAACCGGGCGTTAAACTTCGAGAAACATTATCAGTAAATGTTCTGAATGGAATTCCTGATAGTCCTAAATTGATGCATCCCATCATTTCCCCAAAAATGTTCTTGCCCAGGGCATGAGAATCCTGGGTTCCCTGCATCGGATAACGTTGCCCACCGGCCCAATAAACCAATCCGAAATTGATACTTCTTTTGTTGGGATTACGTTCTTTATAGGCTTCCCAACTTGCCTGATTAAAAAGCAATGAGTAAATGTTGATAAATTCATCCGAGGTCATTCCTGTTGACGGGGAAATCGTATTCCGGATACTTTTCTCATCATGCCAGTCACCGGCAACACCGTCAGAACCAAAATCTACCATATAATGGTGGTATTTACCCCACCACTTTCTGGCTTCCGGATTCATGAAATCCACAACTCCCCCTGGCGGTTGAAGATACCCAAAAACCTCAATGAGTGGTTTCCCGTTGCGGGTTAAGAAATAACCATTATTAAGTGCCTCTTCAAACATCGTACACCCCTGGGTCACACCAGGTGCTTCCCAAAAGAGCGGATGAATGTGCATTTTGTGAAGTTTCTGAACAAAAGTATCAACAGAAGGAAATCCTCCCCATAACATTTCAGGCCAATTCGTCTCAGGACTTGAATAAAAACTTTGTTTTGGCCCCATGGAATGAACACGGATGCCATCAAGTGGCCAGTCCCATATTTCCCGGGCGGCCTCCAGTGTGCGAAGCATCCCTTCCTGTCCTCCCTGACTGTATTTCCATCCATCAACTTCTTCGTCCCATCTGCTAAAAAACAGACCAAATGCCCATTTTGGAGGCAATGGAGATAATCCTGTTATTTTAGAATATTGATGAATAATGTGTTTAAAACCCGGACCATAGATAAAATAATAATCCAACTCGTCTCCACCAGGGGCTGAAAATGTATAAGGGTTCTCTTTGAAATCAAATTCAGATGCCCAGGTATTGTGAAAAAAAATCCCATATCCATCAGTACCCATGAAGAAAGGGACAGGAGTATATTCCCTTGTTACCAGACATTTGGTTTTTGTGCCACGTAAATCACTTTTCTCATACCGCTGACCCAGTCCAAAGAAATGATCCGTCGGGGTCATCTCCTTTTTGCAGATGATTTCTTTTCCTCGAAAACCCATACTTCCCGCATCCCAGTCTTTATTGACTGGTTCCCCTTCAGGATTATAAAATTCAAATCGGAAGGGTGATTTGAACGCTTTCACTAATAAACGATGGGTTTTGATACTAATCCAGGGGCCTTCATCTTTAACAGAAAAAGAAGTTGCCGGCCAATCATATTTAATTACTACCCAGGTTTCGTCTGGTTTAAAACTCCCTGAAGGGCTCATACGGATTCGCAATATATCTTCTGCACAGATTTCAAGATTAACCATTGCATTACTACACTGAAAACTGACACTACTTTTGTATCTTTTATATTTGGTTAATTCTCCAACCATTTGGAAGTCATCAGAAGATGATTTATCCTTATTCCCCTGGCCCAGGTTATCATTGTAGCTATTTTCAGCCTTTAAACGTGTCGCTGAAAAGAAAAATAAAAGAATTATTAGGAGTATTGGACTGCATTTAAACTTAATTTTCATAAAAATTTATTTTGAACGCACATTAAAAAATCACAAGTCCCTAAAAAGGAATTTTAATATTTCCTTTTTAACCACTCAAAAGCTATTACTCAATCCTCTACTGTTCTAGCTATACGGAATCCGATAATGTCACTGTCACTATGATCCACACCACTGCTGCTTGGCGGCAGGTACCAGCTACGAAAGGAACAACTTACCTCCGGATCATCCCAGCAGCCTCCTTTGACAACATGATATTTTCCGGCATAATCAAATTGCTTGGATGCTCCGGGATAAGATTTCATAAAGTCAGCACACCACTCATAGGCATTCCCTATCATATCCATGCATCCATACGGGCTTGCCCCTTCAGGGTAGCTGCCAACAGGTGCACTCTGATTTACTCTATAGCCCCCACCAGCGGGATTGTGATCATCCGGATTATTGCTTTTTTCAGGGTCCCAGATATCACCATATGGGAAAAGATAAGATTGAGTCCCTGTCCACCTGGCAGCTTTCTCATACTCAGCCTCAGTCGGTAATCTTCCTCCTACCCAATTGCAATAAGCCTCAGCTTCGAAATAGGTCACTCCTACAACAGGATGATTATCTGTTTGGATAAAACGGGGATGCGCGTAGTCATGACCGATCCATTCCTGCTCTGCTTCCCAATGATCCGGGGCATTTCTTTTCCCGAGACTGTCTGGCCGAGTTCCATAACTGACAGCACCATACATTCCAGCATAAACAATCACATCACCTTCCTTCCATACCCATCCTTCCGGCGACCAATACCTGGGATCCTGGTAGCCTCCTGCTTCTATAAATTTACGATATTCGCCACGTGTCACTTCATATTTCCCGATTTGATAGGTGGGAAGGTAAACCTCATGTTGTGGTCGTTCAACCCAATTTCCATGATCATTGCCCATGATAAAACTACCTTCAGGAATTGTTATCATTTCACCCAGTTGATCTGTATTTTCTTCAGTTGGCTTTTTTGCCACAATAAATGGATTTGAAACAGGATAATAATCAAGTTCCACGTTTTTGAAATATGGCTGCTCCGGTAAACTCAGATGTACTTCCTCCATTCCTTTATTAAATGGTATACTGGTCAAAGGTCCCTGTTTATGCTTATCCGTGAATTCAATTTTAAGTTGATAGGTACCATTGGGAACTATCGTCTCATTTAAGTCTGTGCAATCCCAAACTACACTATCAGTAGCATGAAAAGAAAGTGTCGCTCCTGTTATAGCATCAATGGTGTTATCGCCCGACACTTTCCCCCAGGAGTATAGGTATTCTTTTTTTTCTGTGCCCATGACCTTTAGTGATTTCACAAAGTTGCCATTACTATCTTCAACCCAAACGGACAATACATGATTGGGAGAATAGGGGCCATTATCAGTGACAGTTGTGAAAGTGATTTGTACAGCTTGTGCATAATTTGTTTCGTGAAGTACGAGTAGCGCACCTACGGTCATTATTATTTTTACCCATGATCTCATCCTGTATTTTTATTATTTTATTGGCTTAGATATTTTATATAATCCGGCTCCATGAGCAGGTATCGGTGAGGAGAATCCATCCCTAAAAATTCCTATGTCTTGCTTTTCCCAAAGGTCACGCACCTTATACTCTACTCCTGCAGTCAATCCTAACTGTTCAAATTGCACTTTAATGTCAACCGGCTCTTTAGATTCCCACTGATTGAAAAATGCAAGGTATTTATCTTCCGAGTCTATAATATCAGCAGCCCAAATGATGACAGCATTTTTAAATTTAATCTGACGTGGATTCTCACTAGTTCTGTTAACAGCCAAAGCTTCCTCATTAGTAAGTAATTCAAGAGCTATTTTATCTGTTTCCGGAAGATATCCACCAATCATAAGTGGCATGCGACTTATATACCAGAGACTAAGTAGCGTATGCAATTCCTCTTCATTTAAATTTGAAATTCTTGGCTCTGGCCCCTTGTAGGATATTTTAATTCCAATTTTCCCTATCGGGAGCATATCCAGATCTGGCCAAAAACCAGGCTCAGCCTCCTGGACAGCTTTAGCGGCAACAGGAAATCCCACTTTCAGCATCTGCCAAACATCCCAGAAATCAGCTCCTGTTCTTGCCATATGTGCATTCTCCCTTAAAAGGTCATAAGGAATATTATCGGGAACTACACTCAGCAGAATTTCTCTTCCGGATATTCTGGAAGCTCTACTAATTCCTTCCAGTTCAGGGATATTGACAATATCATCCACCTTAACAAAATCTACCCCCCATTGAGCAAACAATTCAAAAACAGAATTATAGTATTCCTGAGCTCCCGGTTTTGTCATATCCACTCCATAAAATCCATCATACCATACACATCCATTGTCAGGCTGAGCAATCGATCGAGCCCCAATAGAAGTCCCTTTGATCGTCCTGTTTTCTACTGCGGCTTGCCAGGGAATTCCACGCTGAAGATGTAATCCAAATTTTAATCCGTGACTATGAATATAATCCGCAAGTGGTTTAAATCCTGCCCTATTAACAGATGAGGGATACTTAACTGGATCCGGTAATAGCCGGCCATATTCATCTAAAGCATAGTGTGGATTTGGTGAGATAGTTTCATGTACAAAGGCTTCAAAATCAGAGGCTGCAGAATCTCCATACCACAACATATCGATAACTATATATTCATAACCAAGATGTTTTAGATTTTTTGCCATGTATTCAGCAGAAGCTTTTACTTCCGACTCATTGGCACTCCATCCCAGGCAATTCCATGAATTCCAGCCCATTGGAGGTTTTAATGCTAAACTTTTATCTATTGGAGGAAAAGTACTTTTTGGAGTAGCATTACCTTGATCGACCTTTTCAATACAACCGCTTAAAAGTGTCAGAAGAGAAAAAAATACCCTCGCCTTTTTTATAATTAGCATGGTCATAACTATTAGTACCTATTTTATACCAAGTTTAATAAATCTCACTTTATTTTAATGATACGAATCATTTGAATTCTAATACTCTTTTACGTACATAATTGAATCATTTTCATATTTCCCTGAACCCTGAAAAGCCTTTCCTAAAGGAGATTCAAAAATTTATTCACTCAAATCTGGTCTCCTAATCCAACTCTTGTCTCTCAAACAATCGCCTATTCAGTAATAGAAATACTCGTTAACAATGAGTTGTACCCTTTGGTTGGTTCCCAAACATCCTTATTGGCAAAACGAATTGAATATGCAGGATTGGTATTCAAAGTAGGTTCGGGATCCGGTAAATTCAGAAGAACATCATATTCACCGGGGACCAAAGTGGAAGGCAGTTTTTCAACAACATTTACTTTGGTATCTCCATCATCGGGTAACCAAAGCCGGGGACCTGCATCAATTTTAATGCGATTAGCCGCTTTTGTGGTTTTTGACTGTAGTACCAGTTCCAGATCACGGGCATAATAAGGGGTATCACAGCCTTCATTTTTTAGCGTAAAAAAAATATAAGGAAGAATCAATACGTGCAAATTTGAGTATTTCAGATTGAATTAAAAGTGTAAGAAAAGTGAAGTATAATTTTGACCCTTTTTTTACTCATTGGTTTGTTATTAAAAGTAAAATGAAATTTTTCTCATATCTTTTTTACCTAAGATGAATCTCATCCCCAACGGAGAGAATTCCGGTACCAGCGTGTACTACATTCCTTCCAAAATTGATGTTTCTTTCATGTTTCCGATACGATGCAAGTGTTTTTAAGGGCTCTTTATCGTGACTGACAAAACCGGTTTCAGGATCTACATTTGGGATTTGACAACGTGCACAATTTTCAAGTCCTGTGAAGAGGAT
>JAHEMV010000266.1 GCA_024643455.1 Cytophagales bacterium | reverse complement strand
TCATCTTCTTTTGTTAAATAAGATATATAACTATTTTTGTGGCTTAAAATCTAAATAGAATAAGCACGTAGTGGGTTCATTTTTACTTTTCCGCATTCACCATCATCGTTCCTAACAGGAATGATGGATTTTCTTTACTTTCCCCCCACTATAAATATTACTATACATGACAAATAATTCAATTTTAAGACTTGCAATTCAAAGGAAAGGACGTTTGAGTGAAGACTCTCTAAGCCTGATTAAAGAAAGTGGTATAAAATTTAGCAGTGACACAGCGAAGCTAAAATCCAAATCGCGCAATTTTCCAATCGAATTTCTCTTTTTACGTGATGACGATATCCCTGATTATGTGGCTGATGGCGTGGCAGACATTGGTATTGTTGGTGAAAATGTTGCCCTGGAAAAAGGAAAAAATATCGATAACCTAAGAAAACTTGGTTTTTCTAAATGCCGGTTGAGCCTGGCTATACCTAAGGAAATCGAATACCAGGGATTGTCCTATTTCCAAAATTCAAGCATCGCCACTTCCTACCCCAAAATCCTGAAAGGATTTTTAACTAAAAACAATATTTCCGCCGATATTCATGAAATTTCCGGTTCCGTTGAAATCGCTCCAAGTATCGGATTGGCGAGTGCAGTTTGCGATATTGTCAGTTCCGGAAGTACTTTAATGAGCAATGGGCTAAAAGAGGTAGAGACCATCTTAAATTCTGAAGCCATTATTATAGGTAATCAAAGCCTGAGTGATGAAAAAAAATCAATTTTAGATCGATTAATTTTCAGAATTGAATCAGTTCAAAAAGGGAAAAACAATAAATACATTCTACTGAATGCCCCTAATCATAAACTTGAGGAAATCATCAAGCTTCTACCTGGAATGCGCAGTCCGACCATTGTACCTCTGGCAGATAAAAACTGGAGTTCAGTGCATTCGGTGATAAACGAGGATGAATTTTGGGAAGTAATCGAAAATTTAAGAGGAGCAGGTGCAGAAGGAATCCTAGTAGTACCAATCGAAAAAATGATCTTGTAAGATGAAAATGTTGAAAAACCCGTCCGAAGCAGAACTGGATTTGGCACTCGAGCGACCGGTTAAAAGACTCAAGAATATAAAAAAGATCGTTAAACCAATCCTTAAAAATGTAAAGGTTAAAGGCGATCGGGCACTTATTAAATACACGTTGGAATATGATCATGTACAACTTTCAGAATTAGTTGTTAGTGCAGATGAAATAAAAGTAGCATGCGATCATTTAAATGAAGGTCTTAAGGATGCCATCAAACTTGCGGCAAAAAATATTGAGAAGTTTCATAGTGCACAAATAACTGCCCCATTGGAAATTGAAACCATGCCAGGAGTGCTGTGCAAGCGTAAAAGCGTTCCTATTGAAAAAATAGGATTATATATCCCAGGAGGTAGTGCCCCGCTTTTTAGTACCGTTTTGATGCTGGCCATACCAGCCAAACTGAGTGGATGTAAAGAACTGGTACTTTGTACACCTCCAAATAAAAATGGCAAAATACACCCAGCCATTTTGTATTGTGCACATTTGACAGGTATTGATCGGATTGTTAAAGTCGGCGGTGCTCAGGCCATTGCGGCACTCGCCTATGGCACGGAAAGCGTACCTAAAGTATATAAGATATTTGGCCCTGGAAATCAATATGTGACTGCTGCAAAACAAATTGTAGCTGAAAAAGGCATAGCCATTGACCTTCCTGCAGGACCGTCGGAAGTAGCTGTATATGCTGATGAAACTGCAATTCCAGAATTTGTTGCGACAGACTTGCTTTCGCAGGCTGAACATGGCGGGGATAGCCAGGTAATATTGGTAACACATAGTGACACTATAGCAAAAAAGGTTATACAATCCATTCAAATTCATCTTGCTGACCTGCCTAGAAAAAAAATAGCCCAAAAAGCTCTTGAAGAAAGTGTGATCATCATTGTAGATTCTGAAAAACAGGCGATCGATATTTTAAATCAATATGCCGCTGAACATTTAATACTTTCGGTTAAAAACCCGGATAAGATCGCAGACAAAATCATAAATGCAGGATCTGTATTTTTAGGAAATTATTCACCTGAATCGGCAGGGGATTATGCTTCAGGGACAAACCACACTTTACCAACAAATAAAGCCGCGTTGGCATATAGTGGTGTTTCTATGGATAGTTTTGTAAAAAAGATCACGTATCAAAAGTTAAGCATGGAAGGGATTAAAAATATTGGTCCTTCCGTGACAAAAATGGCACAGGCAGAAGGTCTCATAGCACATAAACGCGCTATTTCCGTACGATTGAATTACCTAAAAAACAAGCATGGAAATTAGTAAATTACTTAGACCGCATTTGCTTAATTTAACACCTTATTCATCAGCCAGAGATGAGTTTAAAGGAGAAGCTGATGTATATCTAGACGCAAATGAAAATGCCTTTGGTTCAACATCATCTGACCACTTTCGACGCTATCCAGATCCATATCAAGCAAAGTTAAAATCAAAGATTAGTGAAATAAAAAGGGTACAAACCAGCAAAATCTTTTTAGGAAACGGTAGTGATGAGCCTATTGATCTTCTTATCAGGGCATTTTGCAATCCTGGTAAAGATAGAATCATTATCACTCCTCCTACTTACGGTATGTATGAAGTGAGTGCCAACATCAACGATGTTGGAGTGGTAAAAGTGCCACTTAACGAAGACTTTTCGATAAACCTGATCAATGTGCTGGATGCAATCGAACCTGGTATAAAAATTATTTTTTTATGCTCACCTAATAATCCAACAGGTAACAGCATTGAACAAAATGATGTTCTTGAAATACTTAAAAAATTTCAGGGCCTGGTCGTTTTAGACGAAGCATACATTGATTTCTCACCAAAATCAAGTATGATTTCAGCTTTAGAAGATTATCCTAACCTGGTCATACTACAAACCTTTAGTAAAGCGTGGGGATTGGCAGCTTTACGATTGGGAATGGCCTTTGCAGATAAAGAGATCATAGGTATTCTGAATATGATCAAACCACCGTATAATATAAATGGATCAAGTCAGGAATTGGCATTGAAAGCCCTTGAAAGCCATGAAAAAATGAATGAAATGATCCGTGGTATTCTTGCACAAAAAAAACGATTAAAATCCATGCTGGAAGATATTAGTACAGTTCAAATGATTTATCCCAGCGACGCCAACTTTCTTCTCATAAAAATCGATAATGCCCATGAAGTTTATTTGAAATTGATTGAAAGAAAAGTAATTGTTCGTGATCGATCAAAGGTGGAGCTTTGCGAAAATTGTCTCAGAATAACCATTGGTACGGAGGAAGAGAATAACACATTGATTGACCAGCTTAACCAAATCAGCTGATGAAAAAAATATTATTTATCGATCGGGATGGCACCATTATTAGTGAGCCTGCCGAAGACTTTCAGGTAGATTCTTTGGAAAAACTTGAATTTATTCCTGGAGCAATCTCAAATCTCAAGAAAATCAAAGAAGAACTGGATTATCTATTTGTTATGGTGACAAACCAGGATGGACTCGGCACTGCTTCATTCCCTGAGGATCAATTTTGGCCTGCTCACAATAAAATGTTGAAAACACTGGAAGGGGAAGGTATCGTATTTGATGAAATACTTATTGATAAATCATTTGATCACGAAAATCTTCCTACAAGAAAACCACAAACTGGCTTGCTTACGCACTATCTGGATGGCAGCTTCGACCTCAAAAATTCCTTTGTAATCGGTGATCGACTTACTGATATTCAACTCGCCAAAAACCTTGGATCAAATGCAATTTTATTAAGTGATAAACAAAATGATGAAGTCACTCTTTCTGCAAACAACTGGGATCAGATTTATAATTTTTTACGCTTGCCGGATCGAATTGGAAAGGTAATTCGCAAGACGAACGAAACGAATATAGCAGTCGAGTTAAACCTTGACGGCACTGGCCAAACTAGTATTGACACAGGTCTTGGCTTTTTTGATCATATGCTGGACCAAATCGGAAGACATGCCGGAATAGACTTGTCTATCCATGTAAAAGGAGATCTGCACGTCGATGAACATCATACCGTGGAAGATACAGCCATTGCCCTTGGAGAAGCGTTTTTAAAAGCACTTGGCGATAAAAAAGGCATTAATCGTTATGGGTTTTTACTTCCGATGGATGATTCACTTGCCCAGGTTGCCCTGGATTTTGGCGGGCGACCATGGCTGGTTTGGGATGCAGATTTTAAACGTGAAAAAGTAGGCGACTTACCAACAGAAATGTTTTATCATTTTTTTAAATCGTTCGCTGACGCTTCAAAATGTAATTTAAATATTAAGGTAGAAGGAGATAATGAACATCATAAAATTGAGGCTATTTTCAAGGCTCTTGCCAAAAGCATTAAAATGGCTGTAAAAAGGAATGAAAACGAATTGAACAAACTGCCGAGCACAAAGGGATTATTGTAAAACAAAAAAATTAAAGTAAATGAATTTGGATATTCTTAAGCAAGATGAAAATCTGAAAATATATGTTGAAATAGCAGCCACGGCAGTGCTAATCACACTTTTTTTTATAGTAAAGAAAATTCTGCAGCGGCTTATTAAAAAGCATGGATTTGTCAATGAGGAGCCAAAATCAAGGACAACCTACATGATCAAACTTACAAATTTTGGTTTGAGTCTGGTATTTATAACATTTATTGCCCTGGTTTGGGAGATTTCATTCAAAGGTCTGGCTTTTTATTTCGCATCTATATTTACTGTAGTTGGTGTGGCATTATTTGCATCATGGTCTATCCTGAGCAATATAACAGCCTATGCCATTATTTTCTTTAGTTTTCCTTTTAAAATTGGCTCAACAATCAGAATTATAGATGGGGACAATTCCGTTGAAGGAAAGGTTGATGATCTTACTTTTTTCTTTATAAAGATAAAATTGGCAACAGGAGAATTAGTAACCTATCCCAATAACCTGGCTATACAAAAACCGATTAAGAATTTGAATAAAAAATAGCAAAGCCCTCAAAGCCTTCAAATATTTTTATTTTATCCATATTGCTCTCAAGTTTAATATTATTTTTGCACCATGTCCGAGCAGATACTTATCATCGATTTTGGATCACAATATACACAGCTGATTGCTCGTAGAGTTCGGGAACTCAATGTTTATTGTGAGATTCATCCATTTAACAATTTACCAGATAATATTGAAAACCTCAAAGGAGTAATTCTTTCGGGAAGCCCATGTTCCGTAAAGGAAAAAGATGCCCCCACCCTCAATCTGGACACGTATAGAGGAAATGTTCCTGTTTTGGGCATTTGTTATGGAGCACAATTGCTGGTACATCAAAACGATGGAGATGTAGTCCCTTCCAAAATAAGAGAATATGGACGTGCAAGGTTGCATAAAATAAATCAGCACTACGAGCTACTTAAGGAAATGACCATTGGTAATCAGGTCTGGATGTCGCATGGTGATACTATTTCCACTTTACCGGACAATTTTATCAATATTGCCAGTACGGAGGACGTTGACAATGCAGCATTTAAGCTCGATCATGAAGACACGTATGGCATACAGTTTCATCCGGAAGTTACCCATACAGAAGACGGCAAGATTTTACTGCGGAACTTTGTAGTGCACATTTGTGGCTGTGCCCAGGATTGGACTCCGGATATTTTTGTGGAAAGTACGGTTGCTAGCCTCAAGGAAACAATTGGAACAGATAAGGTTGTATTAGGATTATCAGGAGGCGTAGATTCTTCAGTCGCTGCTATGCTTATTCATCAGGCTATTGGAAAAAACTTATATTGCATTTTTGTAGATAATGGTCTTTTAAGAAAAAACGAATTTGAGGATGTGCTTCATTCCTATAAAGACATGGGCCTTAATGTAAAAGGTGTAAACGCAAAAGAGGAGTTTTACGCTGCACTGCAAGGGCTTACTGATCCGGAAGATAAACGAAAAGCGATTGGGAGAACATTCATTGAAATTTTTGATGTAGAAGCGCATAAAATCCAGGACGTAAAATGGCTTGCCCAGGGCACTATTTATCCAGATGTTATCGAATCAGTTTCAGTAAAAGGCCCTTCTGCAACAATAAAATCACACCATAATGTTGGAGGGTTACCCGAAAAAATGAATCTCAAAGTTGTTGAACCACTCAATACCTTATTTAAAGATGAGGTAAGAAGGGTTGGCCATACGCTGGAAATCCCTGGAAATATTCTTAATCGCCATCCATTTCCGGGGCCTGGCTTGGGTATTCGAATTATTGGAGATGTAACTGCAGAAAAAGTTCGTATTCTTCAGGATGTCGATCACTTGTTTATAAATGGATTAAAAGAACGTGGATTGTATGATGAGGTATGGCAGGCATTAGCGGTGCTTTTACCAATTCAATCGGTAGGTGTGATGGGAGACGAAAGAACATATGAAAATGTGGTCGCGCTTCGTGCAGTTGGGAGTGTGGACGGCATGACAGCAGACTGGAGTAAGCTCCCTTATGAGTTTTTAGCTGATATATCCAATAAAATTATCAACAATGTCAAAGAGGTTAACAGAATTGTGTATGACATCAGTTCCAAGCCGCCAGCGACAATTGAATGGGAATAATAAAATTATGCTTATGAAATTAAATCAAATCGTACTTTCAATTGTTTTTTTCCTTTTCATAAATCTGGCATTTGCACAAAAGGAAAATCCAAATGAGTCAAGATTTAATAATGGGAAAGAATTGCTCGATTTGGGCAAATATGGATTAGCCATGCAGGCTTTCAGGCCACTGACAAGTGCTTTTGACGAGAATCCATATCAGGTTATTGCTTCATACTACTATGCTGTTGCAGCATTCAAGGACAATCAACTTTTCGTTGCAAAAGATATGTTTTTACAAATCAATAAAAACTACCCTAAATGGAAAAAGATAGACGAGGTAAATCTATGGTTGGCAAATATCTATTTCAGTGAAGGAGATTTTAATTCAGGTTTAAATTATACTCAGCGTATTCAGGATATCAAATTAAAAGAAGACGCATCTTCATTTAAAGCAAACTATTTAAATAATCTTAGCTACAACCAACTGGATGACATGCTGAAAGAACACCCGTCAGATAAAGATGTTGCAATGAATCTGGCCGACAAAATCATTCAGCTTCCTATAAGCGAACAAGATCGGGGATTATTAGAAAATATTGTATCAGTTTATGAACTGGATGAAGGAAAGTATCGAATCGATGAAGAGATAAAATCTGTAAAAAAAGACACCTATCAAGTAGCTGTCTTAT
>JAHEMV010000717.1 GCA_024643455.1 Cytophagales bacterium | reverse complement strand
AACATGACATCTACGTTTCACGAAGACTGGATAATACATGGACCAATTGGTCTGAACCAGAAAACCTGGGACCACAAATAAATTCAGAGGAAGACGATGCTTTTTTCAACATCCCTCCAACTGGTGAGTATGGCTATTTTTCAAGAAACTTCAGCGAAAACAATTCTGATATTTTCCGTTTTGAATTACCGAAAGAACATCAGCCTGATGCTGTCGTGACGGTACGTGGTGTTGTCTATAATACGAAAACCAGGCGACCAATCCAGGCTCGTATCTTTTATGAAAGCCTGCCTGATGGAAAAGAGATTGGAAATATAGAATCTGATCCATTAACTGGTGAATACCAGATTATCCTTCCTTCGGGGAAAGTATATGGATACCTTGCTGAGGCAGAAGGTTTTGTTGCCATCAATGCCAATATCAATTTGGTTGATAATAAAGTATATGGAGAATTATTAAAGGATTTGTTTCTCGTTCCAATCGAAAAAGGAGCCGTTGTCCAACTAAACAACATTTTCTTTGATTTTGATAAGTATGAATTAAAAGAAGCATCTTTTCCTGAACTCAACCGCATTATAGAAATGATGAATAAAAATGGTGATGTTAAGATATCAGTAGAAGGTCATACTGATGATATTGGCACGCAACAATACAACATCACACTTAGCGAACGGAGAGCAAAAGCAGTTGTAAACTATCTTGTAAAAGAAGGAATAGACCAAAACCGTTTAGAATCAAAAGGATGGGGAAAAGCTAAACCAGTAGCAAGTAATGATGATGAGATTGGAGGCCGTGAACTTAACCGGAGAGTTGAGTTTATTATTCTGGAAGAATAACAGTTACCTTATATTCTGTCTGCCTAATTTAATTTTTAGCTTTAGAAAAAATTCCAGGTTCTTTTGAATGAATTGTGCCTAGAAATCACTTGTTAACTCTATTTGGTCTAAAGCATCTTTAATTTTTGTAACTGGAATTTTGCACATTTTATTTTGACATACATAAATTGTGGTTTGCCCTTTTATCAATTTACCTTCCAGCAATGGTAGTGATCCCTCATTCATTCCTCCGGATAAAAACACATTTGGCAAATATTCCAATGCCATTTCTTTTCTTATAGTTTCAAATTCTTTCCCAACAATTGCTACTTCGCTTGGTGGATAAGTAAACCAAGACATCAAAATATCCCAATTTGCATAGTATGGTCCGCCGGCTATTGCATTTTTTTTCACATTGTTGAGCATTTTTTTAGACATCGTGATGTATTCATCCTGGTAATAATAATGGCCGAGAATGAAAAGATTTTTTGCCATTTCAGAATTGGAAGCAGGAATTACATTGTCAGAAACTTCCATTTTTCGAGCTATAAGCGCAGGATCAACATCTGATGTATAATAAAACATTCCACTTTCTTTATCATAAAAGTGATTTATGGTATAATTCAGTAGCTGTCTTGCCTCTTCCAACCATTTCTCATCAAAAGTGACCTGATATAAATCAATAAATGCCTCAATCGAAAAGGCGTAATCATCCAAAAATCCATTAATTGTCGCGTCACCATTTTTATAATTTCGGTATAGTCTGTTATCAGTAGTTTTGACTTTTGCATTGATAAACGCTGCGTTTTTAAGGGCAATATCAAGGTAATGTTTATTTTCGAATGTTTTGTAGGCATCGATGTAGGCCTTAAGCATCAGTGCATTCCAGGCAGTAATAATTTTATCATCCAGAGCCGGACGAATTCGTTTCGATCGTTCTTTCAAAACTATTTTTTTGGCTTCAGATATTTGCGCATTCAATTGGCTCAAGTTGAGATGATATTTATTAGCTAATTTTTCATCCTGAACAGATCTAAACAAAATGTTTTGTCCGTTCTCCCAGTTCCCGTTTTCTTGTATGTTGTAATAATCAATTATAAAAGGTGCCTTTTCACCCAAGAGGCTTTCCAATTCCGCTTGGGTCCACACATAAAATTTCCCCTCTTCTCCCTCACTATCGGCATCCAAAGAAGTATAAAAACCTCCTTCATC
>JAHEMV010000008.1 GCA_024643455.1 Cytophagales bacterium | reverse complement strand
GATTATACCTTGGATCAATTAGTTGAAATGATCGATCCATCAAAATTTTTTCGAATCAACCGAAAATATATCCTGTCTATCCATGGATTTAATGATATCATTTCCTACTCCAATAACAGGCTGAAAATTCACTTGAAACATGACTCGACAATGGATGCTATTGTAAGCAGAGAACGGGTAAGCGATTTTAAAAAATGGCTTGATCAATAATTTGGATTAAAGTAACGCCTTCAGCAAATCTAGCGAATCGGCCAGGTTAGTATTTTCTCCAATTTTTCGATGTATTGTTGGATTGGCAAGCACAACTCCTGATTTGCGCCTTGAAGACAATGAAATCGAATCGAAATACAACTCAAAAACCCAAAGTGGTTTGACTGTCCTAACTGGGCCAAATTTTTCAATCGTATTTTCTTTAATAAACTCAATTATTTCTTTCGTCTTGAATAGATTTGGATCGGGAGTTATTTTAGCTATTGGGACAATTTCTTCATTTCGAAATACACCGAAAGTTATAGCCCGAATTCCTGAGATTCCTAAGTTATCCAGTTCGACATGCATTAGAATCGCTTTGATGGCATATGACTTTGCCTTCCAGAAATAGTATTGCCCTGTTTCACCAATATTGTGGAGTATAATACCTGAAAATCCATTTTGTCTGCATTTTTGGTGAATTGTCTCAAGTTCGTCCCATGAAGAAAAGGGGATATTTTTACTGAATTCAATATTCGCAAGTTTTACCAATTCCTCCTCTAATCGTGTTTTATCAGATGGATTTTCATTTCCATAGCGTAGGATATCCCAAATCACAAAAACTGCTTTAATGTTTGTTAATTCTTTTTTAGTTGGTGTTTTTTTATCCAATCTTGATTTCAACCCAATCAATGGTTGAGTATTCGATTTAGGCACTATTTTTCCATAAAGCACGAAATCAGCATTCACATTTTTACATTCACTAATTATTTCCGGAAATTTTTGAGTGATGATTTCTGATTCCCTTGTCCATAAATACACGGCACTGCCATACTTGATCAATTGCGCTTCAATACCTTCGCAATGTCCAAATGTATTCCATAATTTATGCTCTTCAGCAATTTTTGAAGGTTCGGCTATAGCAATAATTTTTGGAAAATTGGATGGAATTTTGAGGTTTTCATGTACTAATTTTTTGCAAAGGTAAGTCATGGTTATTGTGCCAAAATCACAGCATGCATCTAATCTGAGGCTAACTATCGAAGGATCCAGATTTAAAAGTTGGGAAAGAACCATCACCAATTCTTTTCGCGAAACTGGTGTTTTGAATGTGCCGGAAAGCAATTTCAAAATTAACTCCCTTTGTGAAGTCGTGGCTTGGCAAAGGTGATACTTAATAAAATGTTTAGCTTCGATTTCTGTACCGTTCACAAGGGCAGAAATTTTCAAAAGCCAATCGCCAATGGATAAATTAATTTTTTCTGATTGATTTGAATTAAGAAGCAAAGCAAGGCCTTTAATAAAATTTCCCACTTCATTAACAGAGCGATCAATCAACCACTTAGGATAACCAGTTAGTTCACTTGCCCATAGTTTCAGTTCATGAGATTTAATCACTTTTTTTGGGTAATATCCAAGAAGGAGCCTAAGGGAATCATCTTTATTTTCCTGATATTCAGATTTTAAATACCTTTTTAAACAAAGGATTCTTGCGTTTTCATCCCTTACCAGGGAAATATCATCTAAGAATTCTGCAAATAATTTCAAAAGTGAGTTTTATTTAATAATCAAAATTAACTTAATCGATCCTTTTATTTCTATGATTTTTGGATGAATTTCGGATAGATTAGCGATCAGTAAATTATGATTAATATGGATCCAATAAAGACTGGAATAGCTTCCTATGGTATGTCAGGGATGGTATTTCATGCACCACTGCTGCATGTAAATCCTGGATTTGATATCGTAAAAATTGTAGAGCGCAGCTACAAAGGCTCAAAGGAGCGATATCCAAATGTTGACATTGCGCCATCGTATGAAGCCTTATTGCAGGATAAAAAAATAGAATTGATCATCGTCAATACACCAGATGCAACTCATTTTGAATTTTGTAAAAAAGCAATTGAAGCAGGAAAACATGTTGTAGTGGAAAAGCCATTTACTATAAAATATGCTGATGCTGTGACGCTTGTTGAATTATCAAAGCGAAATGGAAAGATGTTGAGTGTGTTTCAAAATCGACGGTGGGATGGTGATTATCTTACCGTGAAAAAGGTAATTGAAGGCAACCTCCTCGGCAGACTGGTTTCTTTTGAATCCCATTTTGATCGCTATAGAAATTTCATTCAGCCAGATACATGGAAAGAAGAACCAAATGCTGGGGCAGAAATAGTCTATAACCTTGGTGCACACATGATCGATCAGGCATATGAACTTTTCGGTGTGCCAAAAAGTGTTTCTGCCGATATTGGCATTCAGCGTACAAACGGGAAGGTTGATGATTTTTACAATATCATATTGCGATATGATCATCTACATGCTTCACTGAAGGCAAGTTATATGGTACGTGAAGAGGGGCCAAGATATATTTTACATGGCACAGAAGGATCATTTCTAAAATGGGGTCTTGATCCTCAGGAAGCCGATCTGAAATCCGGAAAGTACCCAAATGAGCCAGGATGGGGAGTCGAATCAAAAAAGTTTTGGGGGAAGCTGAATACAGATCAAAATGGGGTTCATTATACAGGGAGAATTGAAACTCTACCGGGAAATTATCAAGCATATTACGAAAATATTTATGAAGTAATTCGGAACGGTGCTGAATTGATCGTAAAACCTGAACAATCGCTGGATCTGATGCGCATTATTGAAGGTGTCATCGAGAGTAATAAGACAGGTAATATGATGAGGTTTTAGGTTTGGTTTAAAAGAAGATGATAAAATGAGAATCAAATTCAAACTTAATCCTGGCGATATTTTTTCAGTCACTATAAAAAATGGATTTTATTTCTTTCAATATTTAATGAATGATAATACACTATTTAGTGCAAATATCATTCGAGTTTTCGATTTTAAGGATAGACTAATCTAGATAAAGAAATAGTAGAATTGGATGTTTTGCTTACTTGCAAAATTAAGTTTGTTGCACATACTTTTATATTGGGAGGTAAAAATCCTGCAATTGAAAATTAATAGGAAATTTACCTTTAAAGAATGATTTTGATTCCCCTATGTTTCGAGCAACTGATGATGTGTATTCTCAAACTAAATGTTCAAAGAAATGGTTTATTTGGAAAGCAGGTGAAAAGGAGCAATGGATTGGAAAATTGAAAAAGAAATACAAAGATTTAGCATATGGCACAGTATAACATCCAATTGATATAACAGAATGGATTGAAACTGGATACAACAGTTTTTTGTACCCCACTTAATATATTGTTCAAAATTCGTTTTCAAGCGCCTAATAGCTTTAAAAGTTGTACAAGATTTTGTACTATACATTTTCTTTACTAATTTTACCAAATGGAAATCACGACATATTCAAATTTCAGGCAGAATCTAAAAAGTTTTTTGGATTCGGTATTAAAAACCAGATCTCCCTTGTTTGTTACCCGATCAAAAGGTGAGGATGTCGTCATATTGTCCAAGTCGGATTATGAAAGTATGGAAGAGACGCTTTATCTCTTAAGTAGTTCAAAAAATGCTGAAAGACTAGCACAAGGTATTTTGGAATTTGAACAGGGGAAAGGAGTAAAAAAGGAACTTATTGATTGATGGACATTATTTTTCTAAGTACAGGGTGGGAAGATTATGTATATTGGCAAACCATTGATAAAAAAATCCTAAAAAAAATTAACGAGCTGATAAGGCAGTGCCAACGAACTCCTTTTGAAGGAATTGGTAAACCGGAACCATTAAAGGGCAATTTATCAGGATGGTGGTCGCGAAGAATAAATCATGAGCACAGATTGGTTTATAGATCAGAAAATAACTGTATTTATATATTGCAATGCAAAAAGCATTATTAGGCCATAAATAATTTATTTCATAATAAAGTAATTATTCACATCTTAGAATTTATTTTCATCTAAATAGTTCAATATGGTTTCATTCATTGAGAAAAAAGGATTTTTATTTTCATTTGTAGCACTGGCAATATTTCAGATTCAGGTAGTTAAGGCTCAGCCCGTGCAGGAGTTAATCAAGATCAATATCGCTCCGGATCATGAAGATTGGGTGTATGAGATCGGTGAGCAGGTGAAGTTTAATGTAAGCATACTCAAATACGGCAATCCCGTTTCGGATATTGAAATCAGATATGAAATTGGACCTGAAAAGATGGATCCCATTAAAGTGGAAACCATCCAGCTAAAGCGGAGTGAAACCATGATCAAAGGAGGCACAATGGATAAACCTGGCTTTTTGAGATGTCAGGTATATGTTACAATTGATGGAAAAGAATACAGCAACCTTGTCACAGCTGCTTTCGTCCCAGAACAAATCGAGCCTACAGCGATTTTACCGGTTGATTTTAAATCTTTCTGGATGGAAGCGATCAAAGAAAATAATGAAATACCCATGGATGTGAAGATGACTTTGCTTCCCGATCGTTGCACTGAAAAGGTAGACGTGTATCATGTGAGTTTACAAAATTACAGAGTGGGGTCACGCATTTATGGTATACTTTGTAAACCAAAAAAAGCTGGAGTTTATCCTGCTGTGCTTGAGGTTCCTGGTGCGGGGATTAGACCGTACTACGGTAGAGTCGATCTGGCAGAAGAAGAGATAATTTCTTTTCAAATCGGGATACATGGCATTCCGGTAAATATGGATAAATCGATTTATGATGACTTGATGAGTGGAGCATTAAATAGCTACTGGACCATGAATCTGGATGACAAAGATAAATATTATTATAAGCGGGTTTACCTGGGTTGTGTCCGGGCTGTGGATTTTATAACCAGTTTACCAGAATATGATGGGTATAATCTGGCCGTAACAGGTGGTAGCCAGGGTGGGGCACTATCTTTTGTTACTGCTGGTCTGGATAAACGGGTAAAATATTTGGCTGCATATTATCCTGCCTTAAGTGACTTGAGTGGGTACCTTGAAGGAAGAGCTGGCGGATGGCCTCATATGTTTCAGCCGAGTGATTCTTCAAATTATACCGAGGCAAAAATTAATACGGCTCGGTATTATGATGTCGTGAATTTTGCAAGACAAATTACACAAACCGGATGGTACTCCTGGGGTTTCAACGATACGGTCTGTCCACCGACTTCCATGTATTCAGCATACAATGAGGTGAATGCACCAAAGGAGATCCACGTGTTTCAAGACACAGGTCATTGGACTTATCCTGAAGAAAGGGAAAAGGGCAAACGATGGCTTATAGAGAAGTTAAAATAAATTAGACTTCCTTCCTAAGCACCTCAAGTGGTGATTTATTTAGTATACTCCTGGTATTGATCCAGCCAACAAATACAGTTAGAAAAGTCACAAAAATCCATATAATTGCCAGGGAAATTAAGTCTGGGAAAAATAGTATCTCAAAAAAGAATACCGATAGCGCCCAACTTGCGATCAATGCCAGAAGACTCCCGGTCAGTCCGGAAAAAAGTCCAAGATAACTGTACTCAATGATCGTCATTTGAACGAGTTGTTTTTGCACAGCGCCTAAAGTTCGCAGTAATACATTTTCTTTTAGCCTGGCATATTTACTGTTGATTACTGCTCCTGAAAGCACAAATAACCCAGTCAAAACACTAAATAGTGCCATAAACCGAATGACCATTGCCACTTTATCAAAAATGGAATCAAGTGTATTTAAAATTAAGGTAAGATCGATAGCCGAAACGTTAGGGAATTGTTTTACTAGTTTTTGTTGAAAGGTTGCTGAAATGATTGGATCATCAATTTTACTAACAAGCACAAAAGATTGTGGCGCCTTTTCCAGTACGCCTGATGGAAAAACAACCATAAAATTGGTTTGTACCCTACGCCAATCTACTTCCCGCACACTTCCCAGGTATGTTTTCACTGGAATACCCTGCACATCCCAGACGATCTCATCTTTCATTTTAAGTCGCAATCCACGTTGTAAATTATCTGCCACAGAAATGAAGATACTGTCTGATTCCTTGGTTTTTTCTGAATTAAATATTCCTTCAATTACCTTTTCAGAAGAGATCAGGCTGTCACGATAGGTAACGCGATATTCACGCGTCAATGCCCAATTCCTAATATGAGATGCAGTATCCGCTTGGATATCCGCGACTGTGGAATCCCGGACAGAACTTAGCCGGATAGTGACGATCGGCACAAGTTGTTGAATTGGGATTTTATATTGATTTGCAAGTGCAACAACCTGATCTTTTTGATACGGTTGAATATCAAATAAAACCGTATTTGATCGTTCTCCTTTTCCAGCAAATTCCACCTGCCCCAATAAACTATTTTGTATAAGTGCCATGGTCGAAACCAGAAAAGCTCCCAAGCCTATCACCACCACCAGCACAGCTGTTTGATTATTTGGCCTAAAAAGATTGGCAAGACTTTGCCTCCAGACGAAACTGGCTTTGGAAGGAAAGAATCGTTTTACCATGAAAATCAATCCTTTCGATAGCAACCATAATAAGGCAAAAACAACAAGTAAAACACCAAAAAATGCGCTGCCATTTGCAAAGCTTCCGGTCTGATTAATGGCAAATAGCCATGGGAAAAGTATGATTAATACAAAAATAAAATACCGGAACTTGCTTACATTTTTTGTTTTTTCTGCTGAAGTTCTCAATATGATTAACGGAGGAATAAAACGAATATTGATGAGTGGGAGTACAGAAAATAGCGTCGAAATCATCAATCCTACTAACAATCCTCGTGCTGCCGCAATCCAGGAAATTTGAATTTTTACATCAATGGGGATAAAATCGCTGATCACCAGTGGCAGTAGAAATTGTACTAAAATTCCATGCAGCACACCAAGGATACTTCCAATAATCCCAAGAAAAAGAATCTGAATAAAAAACACGTAAAATATCTGCCAGCCAGAAGCGCCCATACATCGAAGCACAGCAGCGGCATATTTTTTTTCTTTTACATAAATATAGACTGAACTTGCAACACCAATACACCCCAAAATCAATGCGACAAAACTTAGTAGATTGAAAAATTTATATAAATTTTCAAATCCCCTGCCCAGGTTTTCTCTTCTTGACGCGACGGTTTCATATCCATATCCATATTGTTCTACCAATGGATTGAGGCGTTCAACGATTTTATCCAGATCGCCATCTATCAATTTTAGGTATTTATTGTAATTGACCCTGCTGCCATATTGAATAAGACCCGTTTCTTCCAATTTTCCATACGGTAAATAGACAACAGGTGCAAAAGATGCACTAATACTGGTATTGCCTGGAAAGCGGGTAACAAATCCGCTTATTACAAATACAGACTTACCTAGTTTGAGTGAATCATTGAGCTCAACACCGTATTGAATCGCCAGGCTTTCATCAATGAGTACACTTTGACCATTTCGAAAGGAATGCAAGGTTGATCCTTCGCGTATCCCGATTTCACCATAAAAGGGAAAATTTCCATCCAGAGCAATAACCTGAATCAATCTCGTCCCCTGGCTTTTTGGGAAAAAGACCATAGAGGCAAAGCGTGCATCTCTTGCAAATTCTGCATTTACAGTATCCAATCCAGTAATAAATTCATTATCAAATGATTTTCCACGGCTGTTCACTACCAGGTCAGCTCCCAAAAGCTCTTTTGCCTGACCGTCAATATCATTTTGGAGATTGTTATTGAATGAATCAATCGCCACCAATGCGGCTATGCCAATAACAATTGAAGAAATAAAAAGAAATAGTCTTGAAAAATTCTTCCTGGCATCTTTATATGCCAGTTTCCAAATCCATTTGGAATGGATTAGAGACGTATTTTCGCGTATAATTTTTATTTTATAATCCATGTGGAGATCAGATCGAAATTGCTTTATCCTCTACTAAAATTCCTCCTTTAAGCTTGAGGATTCTTCCTGTGTGTGCTGCCAGTTGGAGATTATGCGTCACCAATACCAGCGTCGTCCCTTTTTCTTTATTGATCTCAAAAAGCAAATTGGTAATTATTTCGGCGGTTTCTTCATCAAGATTTCCAGTAGGTTCATCGGCAAACAGTATTTTAGGGTCCGTGATAAATGCCCTGGCAATGGCCACGCGCTGTTGTTCTCCACCAGATAACTGCGATGGATAATGGTGAATTCGTTCTTTCAGTCCTACACGATCGAGTAAGCTTTCGGCAATGGAAGAAATATTTTTTCTTCCACCGCGTAGCTCAAGCGGAATCATCACATTTTCAAGTGCAGTAAGTGTAGGCAACAATTGAAAATTTTGAAATATGAATCCTACATATTGATTGCGAACATAGGCACGGTCATCTTCGCTCAATCGGTTGAGTTCAATGTCTACCAGGCTTACTTTTCCGGTGCTAGGTTGGTCTAGTCCGGCACACAAACCAAGTAGGGTAGTCTTTCCACTCCCGGAAGGTCCAACTATAGACAGGCCTGAATTTTGCTCTACCTCAAATGAAATATTCTGTAATACGGTTAGTTGCTTTTGGCCCGTGTCAAATGTTTTGGAAAGTTGCTCTACTTTAAGAATCGAACTCATGAAAATATACTTTTATAGAATAAATGAATATTTTGGAAATTGGTTTAAAAAATTTGATGAGTGGATGGTAAAATAGTAGTTTTATCACTACATCATTTGCTTCGTCACCAATTTAGTGAAATCGACTGATAATGAAAAAGATACTGATAACTGTTCTGAGCTTTGTTTTGATAATTCAATTTTTTGGTGTTTTTGGGCAGCAACAGAAAACTATATTATTTTTTGGTAATAGTCTTACTGCTGGATATGGACTCGATCCGGAATTGGGATTTCCAAATTTGATCCAACAAAAAATAAATGAGAAGAAGGCAAATTATACAGTGATCAATGCCGGGCTTAGTGGTGAGACCTCTGCAGGTGGATTAAGCCGCATCGACTGGGTGTTGAACAGGCAGGTGGATATTTTTATTTTGGAATTGGGCGCCAATGATGGACTTCGGGGACTTCCACTGGAGGCAACAAAGAACAATCTTCAAGGTATAATTGACAAGGTAAAGTCGAAATTTCCAAACGCTATTATTGTAATTGCTGGGATGATGGTGCCACCTAATATGGGTGAAGACTATAGCATTGAGTTCGTTAAAATATATCCGGAATTAGTCAGGAAAAACAAAGCTTTGTTGATTCCTTTTTTGCTTGATGGAGTTGCTGGGAATCCTAAATTAAACCAGGGTGATGGAATTCATCCGAATGTGGATGGCCAAAAAATTGTTGCTGACAATGTTTGGAAAGTGATAAAGCCTATTCTTTAATTGAAGCAAAAATATCAGAAATAGGATTTTTAAAAAGCAATAAGTCCCTATGTAACCTCAATTCATAACTCATCAGCCCAAAAACAGGGATGTATTCCAAAAAAAGTATCCAAAAATGTTCATGAAATCCATCTATTGAATAGCCCGCATAGGAAAGAAAAATAGTAAATGACCAGACGATTGGGAATCGATACTTGGAAAAAAGGCAAAAAGCAACCAGGGGCGTTGCATACCAAGGATGTACAATTGAGGCAAAAGCGAAATAAATAAATAAAGGCCAGATAAGCATTCCTGGCAAATTTTGCTTTTTATTATTACCCCAAATAGCAATGATTAAAATGATTATAAAAGTAGTAAGGGCCAACCAAATTCCAGCGGTTTGGATGATATCCCAACCTTTTATCCAAAAGCCGATTTCTCGGATGATGTAAAAAATACTTGCATTGAACTCGAACTTTTGAAAGTATAGCCCGATGCTGGAAGACAGACCATTGACCAGGGCTGTACCCATAAAAGGCCAAAACATTAAAGCTGAAATAGCTATGGATAATCCATAAAAAATCCATAAACGCTTTATGTTTAATTGTTTCAGAAAAACCGGGAGCAATAATAAAGGTGTGAGTTTGGAAGCGATAGCCAATCCAAAGGCTAGGGAACTAAACGCCAGCTTATTTTTTTCTAAAAGATAAATTGATAGAAATACAAAAAATATAAGAAATCCATCAAAATGAATATTCCCAGTCAGTTCAACGATGATCAATGGATTTAAGGCATACAGGTAAATGTATTCTTTTCTCAGGTTATGGATTTTCAACAGTTTTAGCATGATAAAAATCGTTCCCATTTCTGCTAAAAAAAGCATGAATTTCATGATCAAGACAGCAAGGTAAATGTTGCCACTGGAAAATTTTGCTGCGATCCAAAAAGCAAACTGGCATACCGGCGGATACACAGTGTAATAGTCAGGAGAATTGAGTGATGCAAATAAATCTGAATCTAACGATGGGATGGCTATTAATGGATTTTCAATAATTTCTCTAGGCAAATATAAGAATGGATTGATTTGATTATTTACCAAAATGCCATCCCAAAAAAAACGATAGAAATCATCAGATAAGTTGGGGATTGAGAATAGGAATATCAATCTGAAAATGATCCCAAATCCGATTAAATAGTTGAAACTTAAAATGGATTTGGTGAGCAAAAGATAAAGAAGAAATAATAATGCGTAACTGCCGATCAGGAGTGGGGTGTCAGTCCGTTCAATAAAAAATGATAGTTGAACATAAAGAGTTATAGAAAAAAAAGCGAGGATCAACGAAAGTCGCTGACCTGGTCTGCGATTAATTATTTCAGAGGCGAATCCCTGAAGTATCATAGGTATTTAAATATTGTCCACAAAATTTTATAACCTGCCATGAACGTTCCTTTCACCGTACCGGATACTTTTGATTTTCCGATACGCCTACGATAATTTACAGGAATCTCTACACATTTCAGACCTGATTTAGCTGCTTTCAACTGCATCTCAACTGTCCATCCGTAGGTTTTATCCTGCATGTCTATATGCATAAGTTTATCAAATCGGATGGCCCGAAATGGCCCCAGGTCTGTGAACTCAATCGCATAAAGAAGTTTAAGCAATGAAGTGGCCAGCCAATTCCCAAATAATTGTTGTGGTGTCATCGATCCTTTTTCTTTTTTACCCAGGGCTCTAGATCCTATTACCATATCTGCATTATTGGCAAGTATTGGCTCCACTAATTTAGTCATTTCTGAAGGGTAATCTGAGTAATCAGCATCGATAAAAACCACTATGTCCCAATCAGCAATGGGTTTATTTTTCAAATACTCAATTCCTTTGAGACACGCGTTGCCATAGCCCATGATCTGTTCGTCAAGAACAGTCGCTCCACAAGAACGTGCTTGGGCAACTGTATTGTCTGTTGAACCATTGTTAACGACAATAATTTCTGTAACCAGATCTTTCGGTATTTCTTTCAGGACATTGCAAACGGCGTTTTGTTCGTTAAATGCCGGTATGATCACAAAAATATTGGGGCTGGGATGTGTATTCATGTTCAAATAATCGCTTTTAGCAAAAAATGAATTGTCAGCAAAAGAACAATTTATAATTTTGAACTGCAACTATGCATAAAACACGAGATTTGGCCATAAAATTCTAATTTATGCCTAACTTTTGTTTTTATTTTTTAGCGTTCAAAGCTCAGTATGAAGGATACTAATCACTTACACACAGTATTGCTAAAAATTTTAATTTGTAGCGGGTTTCTCATACTACCTGTCACCTCATTAATGGCTCAGAAGTTACCTGGTGAAGATCGGTTGAAAATGCTTATGGACAGTGTAGAAAATTTGAAATTGGTACGCCAATTTGACTCTGCTATTTTATTATGCAATAAAGTGGATAAGGAATCGCTGGCTATCTCAGATTGGGAGTCTCAGGCCAGGGCTTTCAATGAATTATCGGATATCTATCGGGGCCTAAGGGAATATGATAGTGCTAAAAATTTTTCAAGAAAAGCCCAGGATGTTATTTGTCAGCACAATCTGAATAATACAGTGGAATATCCAAGGAATATATTTTATGCTGGAAAAATCATTAACTACGAGCATTTTCGAGATATTATTACAGTGAAGGATAGTATCCAACGATGCTTTTCCATGGCTTTTCAACTCAATCAGGATTTGAAACTTCCGAATAAAAATTTTACTACCGAGTTGCTTTTTGGCATTGGTTATTTTCACCAGGTTCTTGGTAATATTAGCGAGGCTAATCATTATTATAATGAATTGATAAGCCTGCTTGATTCACATTTTGAAGAAACTGACTATAGGAGAGGATTATACCTGTATTATATTTCTATTTATTATTACAATACCGGTGACTACGAACGATCAAATATACTTGCACAAATTGCCAGTTATATTCTTGGCCAGGATAAAATCGACTTTAATCGCTATTTGAGTTGTGAGGTACAAATTGGTAATAATTATTGGGAATTAAAGCGATTTCAGGAAGCGGCTGAACAATATGAAAAAATCATAAACTTAATGGAAAGTGAAAAAGGAAGAAAGAATTCCATTTTGATAGAACCGTATATAAATATTTGCCAGGCTTTAATCACTTTGGCTGATTATGACGGAGCGATTAAATACGCAAACAAAGCCATAGATATTATAAATGTAAATCCGAAATGGATGAGACATACATACTTTATTTATAATGATTTAGCTGAAGTTTATGAGCAAAAGGGAGATCTAAAGAGGGCAGAACTATATTTTAAAAAATCTCTGGATCAGAGATTGGCTTTATTTGGCATCAACCATGAAGAGGTTTTTGAAGGGTTCCGTTTTTTTGGAGAATACTATGAGCGAAAAGGAGACTATGTTCAAGCGTTGGAAAATTATCAAAAATCCATGGGTGCCATTTATAAAGACTTTAATCCAAAAAACAAATATGACAACCCAATTTTCGAGGGTTATACAAATACAGAACAATTATTGTTTGTACTTTTTGACAAAGCAGGAACGCTTTTCAAATTGTATAATCAATCAAATGATATAAGAGATCTTGAAAGTGCATATGCGCTGTATTTGAAGATTTATCAATTATTGGAGGAGTTATTAAACAGCGGGTATATTGATAAGTCTTCTATTCAACTTTTTAATCGCTTTGACGAAGGATTCAAAATAAGTATTGATTGTGCCGTGAAATTAAATGAAATCACTTCAGATGATCAGTATTTAGACCAATCTTTTAAATTTATTGAGCAAAATAAGTATTTCCTATTGCGCAAGGCATTGGTAAATTCTAATCACAATGAGGATGAGAATGACGCATTTCCCGGGAAGGCAGAAAAAACATTTTCGATGGAAGTAGGTCGTTTGACACGTTCCGTAACTTTGGAAAAAAATCCGGAATCTTTATTTCAGATTCGAAACCAGTTGCTGCGAATAGTTAATGAGCGGGATCGTTTAAATGAAGGAAAGCAGCATGTGAATGCAGTTTCATTAGGGACTGAGGCAAATAAAATGACGATCTCCGACGCCATGCATTTAGTGAAAAATGAGAAAGAGTTATTAATCGAGTATCATTGGTCCAACGACCATGTTTATGCTTTTGTCATTGGGAAAGATTTTGCAGATATCATAAAAATTGAATCATCAGCAAAGTTATTATCCAGCATTGGACTATATGCAGCTACATTAACAAATCATAATCCACAAACTTCCGATTTCAACGATTATACTGAAGCAGCGTACTATTTGTATCTCAGCCTGATAAAACCCGTTGAAACCCAAATTTCAGTATCTCCGAAAATGGATGAAATTCAAAGACTCGTCATAGTTCCGGACGGGCCATTGTCCACATTGCCATTTGAGGCTTTCATAACTGAGCAGGATACTATTTCAGGTAGTTATTGGGGATTGAGCTATTTGTGTAGAAAATATATCATGAGTTATGCTTATTCATTGAATATCTTGAAGGATAATTATTCCGAAGTAACAAAAATTTCAGATCCAAAAATGCTGGCGATGAGTTATTCAGATAAGTCAATTGGAATGTCAACTGTGGAAAAATTAAGATCAGAAAATGAGCTTCCTTATTCATCAGATGAAATTATTAGAATAAAAAAACGGGTGAAATCCACTAATTATTTAGGTGAAGATGCAACGGAAGATGTTTTTAAATCTAAAGCTAATCAGTATTCAATCATTCATCTGGCACTTCACGGTCAGGCTGATACAACCGATATGTTCAATTCCCAACTGATTTTCAAAAGAGATACAAGTTCAATAGAGGATGGTGAATTACGTGCTTATGAATTATACAATATGGATCTGAGTAAAACAGATCTGGTAGTACTTAGTGCATGTGAGACCGGAATAGGGAAACAAGCAAAAGGAGAGGGGATATTTAGTATTGCTAGAGGATTTGCCTATGCAGGTTGTCCGTCAATAGTTATGAGTTTATGGAAAGTAAATGATAAAACCACAGCCGATCTGTTTGATTATTTCTATGCAAATCTCGCCCTGAAAATTTCAAAAGATGAGGCACTTCGAAATGCAAAACTCAGCTACATTGAAAATTCTGATGACATTGGAGCACATCCTGCAAATTGGGCAGCGTTTATCGCATTAGGGAATAATCAGCCGGTTCGTATTCCCGTATCAAATCCCTATTGGATTTATATTTTAAGTATAATTGGTATTATGTCAATTATAACTTTTTTCATATACAATAGATCAAGAAAAAATCCTGTTTAGCATCACTACACAATTTGGGAACGAAACTATCGATATGGAAGCAGGGGCAGTTTTATCCTGCATTAGGTAAAAAAATCATTGAGTTGCCATATGATGTCAATCCCGGTCCAAGCGATGCTTTGGTGAAAGTAAAAGGATATAATGTTCAATTGGATGCGGATGGCAATTTTATAAAATGGGATTATTCTGAAGAAGAACTAGATGCCATTCACACCTATGGTATTGTGAGAATAGTAATTGATATGTATGAAAAACTTTTTGATAATCCAATTAGCTGGTCATGGCAAAAATCCGGTAATAAATCGCCCCTGAAAGTAAGTATTAGAAACAATGATATAAATGCCCGATTTCTTGTTGACCAGCAATTAATCGAATTGGATTGTTATGGGAAAAGTGATGCTTTGATTTACAATTGTAGGAGCGTTGACCTGGTAGCTCATGAAACTGGTCATGCAATTCTGAATAGCATCTTTCCGGAATGGCAAAATGGAACTTCGGAATCCAGAGGAATTGAGGAAGCTTTTTGTGATCTGACTGCCATGTTTATGGTTATTTCCCAATATGATCTATGTGAAGAAGTAATTCGAGAAACAAATGGAGATTTAAACGAATCAAGTATTTTATCCTTGTTTGGAGTAGGTTACGGGCCCAAGGATCATACATATCTTGAAATTCGTAATGCTATCAACAAAAGAATATACCATGCTGTTGATTGGAGCCCATATGCGTATAGCCAGGTTCTGGTTGGTGCTTTGTATGAAATACTTATCCATATGTATAACGACGAGCGTTCAATATATGACAAGACTGATCGATTATATCAATGCGGCTTTATTTGGATGGAAAGTATTATACGCACTTTTATCAATTGCCCCAAAAAGGAAATTAAATTGGAGGATTTTATATTACACTTTTTAAAAAATAGCCCTATTCCCAAAGATCAAATAATATTGATTTTCAAGAATAGGAATCTTTCTTTCAATAAATTGAATGATTAATTTTTTTGAATTACTTCCTGAAACTGCTCGCGCATATCCAAAATTTCCTTTTTATCCAGATCCTTCCCATTTTTCTTAATTTTCATCTCTTTGATTCTTGTTTCGGATATTCCATTCCATTCATTATCCCATTTAGTCTTAAATCCTTTCGGCCAAGGTTTTTCACCAATAATGGGCCTTCCTTCTGAATTCCGTTCTAGCGTGGCTATTTTTAACTTTACTTCCTCACCATCAATTATTATATCAAAAGGATGAATTTCAAATAGAACCGGTTCATCTTTTTTAAGTTTTGCAGTGTTGAGGATGAAATAATTTTTACCATTAGAATCTTGGACTGTTCCTAAGGTTGTTTGTGCTGTAGGCCCTTCAGGGTCTAAAATTTTTCCGACTGGCATTTTGTTATCTTTTAGGTTGTCAATACGTTAGGTTTATGAAATTAGTCATCAATAACTTAGTATCAAACTAAGCTAGATATTGATTGTCTAACAATTCACAATTTTATGATTCAAAATAAAAAAGGTCACCCTTGGGCGGGTGATTTAATCTAATATTTAAGATGTGGAAAACAATTAAAAAGGGGACTTGTAAGTCCCCTTTTTACCTTAATGATTATTCATCGTTTTTCTCTTCTTTCTTTTTAACCTTTTTTTTGATCTTGATTTTCAACGATTCACTTTTTCCATCATGATCTGCTTGAATGATATCTCCTTCGTGAAGATCTCCTTTTAGAATTTCTTCGGCAACGAGATCCTCCAGATATTTTTGGATAGCTCTATTAAGTGGTCTGGCACCATACTGTGGATCAAAGCCTTTTTCAGCAATGAAGTCCTTGGCTTTTTCAGTCAATTCAATAGCATAACCAAGTGTGCCAATTCTTGAAAATAGCTTCTTCAAGGTAATATCGATGATTTCATGAATATGCGTTTTCTGAAGCGAATTAAAGACTATTAAATCATCCAGTCTATTCAAAAATTCAGGACTAAACACCTTTTTTAATGCATTCTGAATGGTTGACTTCATGTGATCGTCTCCCATATCTTCTTTAGCTTTTGTAGCAAAACCAATTCCTGCTCCAAAGTCTTTCAGATCCCGTACACCGATATTGGACGTCATAATCATTATGGTATTTCTAAAATCGACTCTTCTTCCAAGTCCATCAGTTAGTATCCCGTCATCCAATACTTGCAATAGTATATTAAATACATCAGGATGTGCTTTCTCTATTTCATCTAGCAGAACAACACTATATGGTTTTCTTCTGACTTTCTCCGTTAACTGACCACCTTCTTCATATCCTACATATCCTGGAGGCGCTCCAACAAGTCGAGAAACGGAAAATTTTTCCATATACTCACTCATGTCAATACGGATGAGCGAATCTTCTTTATCGAAAAGGTATGTAGCCAATACTTTTGCCAGTTCTGTTTTTCCAACACCTGTTGGACCCAAAAATATAAAAGAACCTATTGGTTTCTTAGGATCTTTCAGGCCTACTCTTGTCCTTCTGATTGCCTTTACTAGTTTCTCAATTGCTTCTTCCTGCCCAACAACCTTTGCACTTAACTCTTTGTTCATGCCCAAAAGTTTTTCACTTTCATTTTGAGCAATTCGTTTGGTAGGTACACCAGTCATCATAGCAACTACTTCAGCTACATTTTCTTCATCAACTGTATAGCGCTTGGTTTTTGTCTCATCTTCCCACTTGGTTTTTGCATTATCCAGTTGTTCGATTAATTTTTTCTCCCGGTCTCTGAGTTGAGCTGCCTCTTCATATTTTTGGCTTTTTACAACCCGGTTTTTCTCCTTTTTTATATTTTCTATTTGTTTTTCCAGTTCGACTATATCTTCAGGAACATGGATATTATTGATATGCACGCGTGCACCAGCTTCATCTAATACGTCGATCGCTTTATCTGGTAAAAAACGATCAGAAATATATCGGTCTGAAAGTTTCACACATCCTACTATTGCTTCGTCAGTATAGATTACATGATGGTGATCTTCATATTTTTCTTTAATATTATTTAGAATGTCGATAGTCTCTTCTGGTGTGGTAGCATCAACCATTACGATCTGAAACCGTCTTGCCAAGGCTCCATCTTTTTCAATATACTGCCTGTATTCATCCAGTGTTGTAGCTCCGATACATTGAATTTCTCCACGTGAAAGAGCAGGTTTAAACATGTTTGAAGCATCCAAACTTCCGCTTGCACCTCCAGCGCCTACAATAGTGTGAAGCTCGTCAATGAAAAGAATGACATCCGGAGATTTTTCCAATTCGTTCATCACTGCTTTCATGCGCTCCTCGAACTGACCTCGATATTTAGTACCTGCAACAAGGCTAGCTAAGTCAAGCGTGACCACTCGTTTGCCAAACAACACGCGTGAAACCTTCTTTTGAACAATACGCAGAGCAAGTCCTTCGGCAATTGCTGTTTTACCGACACCTGGCTCACCAATCAATATCGGATTATTCTTTTTTCTCCTGCTCAATATCTGGCCAACGCGTTCGATTTCCTTTTCTCGACCAACAATAGGATCGAGTTTGTTATCTTCTGCCATTTTGGTCAGATCTCTTCCAAAATTGTCCAGTACAGGAGTGCGTGATTTTTCAGCTGCTTTGGAGGCAGGCTCTTTGGAACTACCTGAAGATGATCCACCAAATATTCGTGAAGAATCTTCATCTCCTTCATCCGTATCTGATGATGAAATTGGATTTTCAGTTTGATATTCAAGCAGCTCTTTTACTACTTCATAATTGATATCAAATTTCTCCAAAATCTGGGTAGCAATATTATCCTCATCTCTTAAAATCGATAATAGTAAATGCTCAGTGCCAATAAGCTGGCTTTTAAATATTTTTGCCTCCAGGTAGGTTATTTTAAGAACTTTTTCAGATTGCCTTGTCAATGGAATATTAGCCAAATTCTTCACATTACTAATGGCAGTACCCTTGGTAGCCTGCTCTACTGATACCCTCAACTCATCTAATGAAACGCCAAGCTTTTTTAATAAACTTATTGCCACCCCTTCTCCTTCACGAATCATACCCAAGAGCAAATGTTCGGTACCGATATAATCGTGCCCCAAACGCAAGGCTTCTTCCCTGCTCAAGGATATAACTTCTTTTACTCTATTTGAAAATTTTGCTTCCATATGCTATATCTGAAACTTTAAAGGTACAGGTAATTGACTTATAATTCTATCTCCTATGCCTCCAATATTTAACGAACGTAATAATTAAACGGTTATTTGTCAAATTTGTCTATTCAAATGCGGAGGTTGATTCAATGTATTCCCTCGCCTGGGGACCTTCACAAAAGATAAGATCAATGATACTTAAATTAGGTACAAAGTTATTGCCAAATACTTGAAAATAATTTATGGGTTTAAAACTGTTATCTGAATAAAATGTTTTTTTTGGGCTAATCAGGTTTTTTGCGTCAAATAACCTTGTTTTACCTACTTCATCAATTTTATCTACCAGTTCAAGATTAACCTTCACCTCGAGAATTTCAAGACATTTTGTCAGCAATTCTAAGTTTAAATCAAATAATAAAATGGGTTTTTTATTATAAACCTCGAGAATTTCGCTCTCATAATATTCATAAAAGGGAGCTTTTCCATAAGCAGATTGTATAGCTCGTGTATGCCTATTCAACCATTTTTGGCTGTAATCAATTTCAACTTCACAAGAGAGAAATGGTCTTTCTGAAATTTTTTTTACCGGGATGATCAAATCATCTATTTTATTTGCGCCATTGATCCTGCACCTGTTTCTATAGGTTTGTTTGGAGTAGATGTCATTTTGATCGATTAATATTTTCTGATAAGAGTTCAAATAACAGAAATACTGTATGCACGGCAAATAGTGTAATTCAATTAATAAGGTATTTTTTTTCATTCTATAGAATTACCTAATTATTATTTTTTTGCCTTATAATATAACGTGCTGCAATTTTCAGGTCTCAATATCTCATGAGACACACTCAATATATCTTTTCTTTTGACCTCTCCAATCCTTATTATTTCCTCGTTTACAAGGTTTGTATTCCCCAATGAATTGGCGATCGATAAATTTATTGCCCTGTTTAATAATTCAGTTTCTGAAAAATAGGTAGATGACTGTGCTTGGTTGATGACCTTCTGAACTTCCGATTCCTGAAGCGTATTTTTCAACAATTCGATTTCTTCCTCGATGTATTTTTCTGCAATAGATAAGGGAATTTCTGGGTTTAGTTTCCCTGATATTACCAATAGGCCTGGATCTGCAGAGCCTGTAATATATGCGTTGATATTATTAAATACCTGTTTTTCTTTAACAAGATGCTGATATAGTCGAGATGATTTGCCCTGTCCGAGCGAATCACTTAATAGATCAGCGATTACGTATTTTTCACTTTTACGTCCAGGCATATGATACGCTTTATAAATCGCATCAAGAGGTACATTTTCTTCTACTTCTAAAAACCGCGGCGTAGTTTGTATGGTTTCCTGAGGAATTGCTGGTTTTTCCCGTAAGTTTGTTGGGATATTTCCAAACCACTTTTCAGCCAGAGCAATAGCAACCTCTGTTTCAATATTTCCTGCAATGGTTAATGTAGCATTGTTTGGAGAATAATATAACTCATGGAAATTCTTCACATCTTCCAAAGAGGCATTTTCAATGTGGCTAATCTCTTTGCCTATAGTTGCCCACTGATATGGATGGGTATTGTATGCCAAAGGACGTAATTTAAGCCAGAAATCTCCATAGGGCACATTGAGATAACGTTGTTTAAATTCTTCAATAACAACATTTTTCTGATTTTCCAGACTTTTAAGATCCAAATTCAAAAACTGCATCCGATCAGATTCTACCCATAATGCAGTTTCAATATTGTCTGCACTTAGAATAATATAATAGTTGGTGATATCACAGTTGGTAAAAGCATTATTTTCGGCACCAACCTGCTGTAAACTTTTATCATAGTCAGGTACATTTCTGGATCCGCCAAACATCAAATGTTCGAATAAATGAGCAAAACCGGTTTTTTCAGGGTGTTCATTTCTTGATCCGACATTATATAACAAGTTGATTACTACCAAGGGTGTGCTCTTGTCATTGTGGGTAATAAGTGTTAATCCATTGGATAGCAAATGTTCCTGATACGTTATCATAGGCTTTTTAAAAATTCAAAAATACAATTATTTGAAAATAAGTTTGCTTCCTTAAGTGTTACTTATTCAGCACCAAAAGAATACTATTTTCAAGTATTTATTACAATTGATATCTAAAACAAGCGTAATTAGAATATAAATTATTGGAAATGATATCTTTGAAAAGTAAAATACTCAAATAGTGTTTTGATCGCATCAATAGGCTAGGATTCAGTTTGGTAAACAGGTTAATACATATAAAAAAGGGTAGCCACATCCTTATTTTCTGCATGATGGTAATTTTAGCATCAATTATGATGCAAAATGATCTGTATGCCCAATCCAATGCGCCAACCAAACTTAAGACTGAGCAAGGCGGATTGCAACGGCGAAAAACTTCGGAGTTGCAGCGAAAACGGAGGAGTAAGGGAACGATAAAGCGAAAAAGCAAAGGATTAGAAAAGTCATACTACAAAAAGAAATCAAACCAAAGTAACTTCCCTGGAAATATCTGGATTGATCCAAAGCCCAAGGATTTTACAGCAATTAAAGAGCGAGTTGAAAAAAATCCCTCAAGAAAAAGCTTAAAATCGCAAAAAAACCGAGAGTCCTATTTCAGGGCGAGCTCCAATGAAAAGAATAAAAGCTTTGGAAGTGCATACATTCCAAGACAAAATACCAAACTGAGCTATAAATATTCCTCAAAAGCGATTATGTCAAATAAAGGGAATAGCAAATCCATTTCACCTAAAAAAAATTACCGAAAGTCCAGTAAAAAAATGCAAAATCATGCCGGCAATATCTTTTTGCAACCTGAAGCAACAAAACGGGATTTTAACGAAATAAAGGCAAGAATGGAAAAAAATCCTGGAAGATCCATGGCTAAGCAGATGAATAGTCAAAAAAGTAAAGCAATTGCGAATGCTTCGTTGACACAAACCTATCGCGGTGATATAAATGTTAAAGCTCAAAAGTCGAAGCCTTTAACCTATAAATATGATTCTAAAGTCATTCAAAAGTCTACAGGTAACTTAAAATCCAGAAGTGTGAAATCCGCTGAAAGCTTAAGGAAATTAAACTCAGTTTCCTCATCAAATTTCAATGGAGATATTGTTTTACCATCAAGGAATTCCAAGCGATTGCGATATGAATATATGTCTAAGGTTTCGCAGAAAAATTCAGGAAATTTGAAAAGGCCCGCAAAGGCTCCAGGTCCTCAATCTACATCTAATTGGAGAGGAGATTTAGCATCGAATGATAAACGAGGTAAAAAACAATGGGCAAAATACGAATCTAAACAACAGACTCAATTTACAGGTGAGATGAGGAGGCCGTCAAAATCTCCCGGGCCACAATTTACTTCAAATTGGAGAGGAGATTTAGCATCGAATGATAAACGAGGTAAAAAACAATGGGCAAAATATGAATCAAAAAGACAGACACAATTCAGTGGAGATTTGAATGCCCGTAAAAACAGGCCACCGTCTGGCGGAAACAACAGCATTACACAAAGTATAGGTGGAATAAAGGTCTATTCACAAAACAAACAGAAAAAATATGCCAGGTATGATGCCCAAGTGACCAGTAATTATTCAGGCAACATCAGGTCTTTATCCAAAAAATCCAGGAATCAGGAACTAGAGGGAAAATCCTTGATTAACTCCAGTTTTGAAGGTAATATCGCTGTTTTATCAAAAAAGAAACAGGAAAGATTCATGGTGAAAGATTCAAAGATAACAGGGAATTATTCTGGAAATATTAAAGGCTACAATCCTAAATATAGAAAGCAGGAGTTAGAAGGGAAATCACTAAACTACTCAGAGTATCAGGGTGAATTGAAGATCAAAAAACAAAACAAATATGAGGCTCGTCAACCTCGGACAAATATTGAAATTGATGGATTTCAGGGAGATATTATTGTTACCGCCAGAGATCGTAAAAAGCTGGAATATCAATATTTATCGGTCGTGCAACACAACTATGAGGGTGATATAAATTCTAAAAAATATTCTAAATGGCTCGATGGAAGAAAATCCAGATCGAACCAAATGGCCAATTTCCAGGGGAATATAAAAATGCCGAGTAAGGATTTCAAAGATCGGCAATATGAATATAAATCAAAAGAAGCCACAAATTTTGAGGGAAATATTAAAATGACCAGAAGCGATATCAAAGAGAAGCAGTATGAACATATGTCGATCTCCGCGCATAATTACTCTGGCAATCTTCGCATCAAGAGCAATTATGCTGCTGATCGGTATTTCAAAAATATTTCTGATCGCAATCAGCAAATTTTGGGGGATTACAGGGTAAAAACCAGGCTTGCCAAAGACATTGATGAGCAACTATTATCTGCAAAAGTCCAAAATTATCAAGGAGGGCCAAAAACAAGTTTATTTTCAAGGCTATGGTTGAAAATGTTTGATCACAGTGGAAAACTTGAAAAGGTTGATGATAAAACCAGGAAACCTAAATACGATAGTAAGGAATCTAAAATATGGTATTGACCATGAGGGAACTTAAATCAATGGAAAAAATGCAAGAAATGATTCGAGAATCGTTTCTAGAACCGCAAACGGTTTTTAAGCATAGTACCCGTTGCGCTTTAAGTTCGGTGGTGTTAAGTAGAATGCAGTCATTTAAAGAGATTGACAAAGTTTATATTGTTGATGTAATCGGCCAAAGAGAACTTTCCAACAATATTTCAGTAACATTTAATATTGAACATCAATCACCTCAATTGCTTATTATCCATAAAGGCAAATGTGTTTATAATAACTCACATATGGGGATATCGGCATCCGATGTTGAAAACCAACTGAGGCTCCTTTTAAGTTAATTGTGGATTGCTCTAATGGCGGTCATTATATTTTATAGCCATCAAAAATTTTGGAATTATCATCAATAAACTATTTTTGTGAAAGGTCGTTATACCTATACGTTTTATGAGAAAGGTATCAACATCAATTATAGGACTGATTTTATTACTTGGCTGTATTCAAACATCACAAGCACAGTATAGTGGTGATTATGAGTATAGCAAAGAAACATTGTTTGGAATTACTAAAGCGACAAACAGTGGTTTGATTGGAGGATTTCTGTTTAAGTATACCAAAGAGCTAAAAGAAGATCATTTTCATGGAGGGGTCCTTGAAATAGTCAATATAAAACATCCCCAGGAACAACGTTATTATCGTGATAATTCTTTTATACTAGGCAAAGAGCATTATTTGTATAGCATACGTTTATCATATACCCGAGAATTTACCTTTTTCAAAAAAGCATCCCAGCAAGGGGTTCAGGTTAATGGACTCATAGCGGCTGGCCCAACTATTGGTCTAGAAGCTCCTTATTATGTGGAGGTTGGATATGGCAATTACACACAAAATGAACCGTATGATCCTAATAAGAATCAAAATGTCTTGGGAAGCGGCTATTTACTTCAAGGTGTCGGGCAATCTTCTGTTGTGCCAGGACTTAATGTGAAATCTGGCGTGTCTTTTGAATTTGGCAGTTTTAAATCTAACGTGGTTGGACTCGAAGTGGGATTTCAATGTGACTTCTTTACCCGAAAGATTATTATGATTCCAACCACAATAAATTATAGTATTTTCCCATCTGCCTACGTTACACTCTTTTACGGATCGAGACGATAGCTAAAAAAGTTACCTTGATTTTTACTAAACCTATTATCTTTACATTTTAAAAGTATTGTTGCATGATAGAATTACCGGTTATTAATGAGCAGAAAGAACAACGGGCGAAAAAGCCAAGTTGGTTAAGAGTGAAACTGCCCATTGGTAAAGAATATTTGAAAGTAAGAGGTTTGGTAGATCAGTATAAGCTGCATACTATCTGCGAAAGTGGCAATTGTCCGAATATGGGAGAGTGTTGGGGCAATGGTACGGCTACCTTTATGATCCTGGGAAATGTGTGCACAAGAGGTTGTTCTTTTTGTGCGGTGGCTACCGGGAGACCACCTGAATATGACGAAGAAGAACCAAGTCGAGTAGCAGAGGCCATAAAACTCATGGGGGTAAAACATGCAGTGATCACTTCTGTAAATCGTGATGAACTTAAAGATCGTGGAGCAGAAATTTGGTATCAGACTGTTGTAAAAATAAAAGAGCAAAGTCCTGAAACAACCATCGAGACGTTGATCCCAGATGTGAAGAGCACCTGGGATGCATTAGTTCGAATGATAAGTGGTGGCCAGGAAATTGTATCACATAACCTGGAGACTGTTGAACGATTATACAGAAGAGTAAGGCCTCAGGCAAAATACGAACGCAGTCTTGAACAAATAAAACGAACTAAAGAATTTGGCAAAAAAACCAAATCCGGCATCATGGTTGGACTGGGTGAAAAAGATGAAGAAGTTTTCAAAACCATGGACGATCTGGCGGCGAATGGATGTGATGTCATGACTATTGGTCAATATTTGCAACCTACAAAACTTCATCACGAAGTGTTGGAATTCATACACCCGGATAAGTTTGCATTTTACAGAGAAGAAGGATTGAGAAGAGGCCTTGCCTATGTAGAATCTGGTCCGCTTGTTCGCTCGTCGTATCATGCCGAGAAGCATGTTTAAGGATAGATCAATTATCTGACTTAGAATAAACTTCAAGGCTATTTAACTCAGGTGTTCCTCCACGATTTCCACAACCGGCTACAATGTAAATGTCGTTGTGGTAAACAATAGCTTGCGTACCATGGCGACCTTGCTTAAGATAGCTGATAGGCATCCACTTATTGAGTTTTAAATTATAAATCTCTATTTCATTGTGCGCCTGGGACGTAAACATGCTCTCGCCTCCAATAATATAGATTTCACCCTTTAAAAGTGCTACACTTGCTCCTCCACGCGGGATATGCATTTCTTTTTCTAATGTACTCCAAGAATTAGTGTAAATGTCATAAACATCTATTTGAGGAATGGTCAGATCAAAAACCTGATCTGTATCTTTTGAAGTATTTCTGCCGCTGAAGGCATAAATTTTTCCACCATCGATAATAGCTTGAAAGTGATCACGAGCCCGGGGTGCATCAGCTAAAATTTTCCATTCCCTTGTTTGAAAATCATAGACGTCAACCCAGTTTTTATGACCTCCGTTATGACCGTTTTTAATTCCGCAAATCAAATACAGTTTATCCTCATAAAGCACAACTCCACTGGAACCCCTTCTTCTAGCTTCTGGAATTTCTGGTCCAATCGTCCACATATCGTAAATAGGATCATATACATAAATATTTGAAAGTGGAATTTCATCAGGAAAGGGTCCTGTCATAGCTCCAGCAGCGATTATTTTACCCCGATAACTCGCTGCCTGAAAGTGATGGATTTCTATTGGAGATTCTGCTCCTTTGGTCCATGAATTATCAAATGGATTGTAAATTTCTATTGGCTTAATTCCTCTTCCTCCCAACAAATAAAATTTTCCTTCACACTCCACAAAGGCATTTTCATGCCGTGCTGTTGGTGTGCCATTGGTTTCAATAATTCGCCAGGAATATTCCTTATTAATTAAAAAAGAAGACAGTAAAACAGTTAGGGTCGCTATGGAGAAAAACAGGAAATATTTCATGATATTTTCAGGGCTGAAAATTTATATTAAAAGTAATCGTAAAAAAAATGTCATCCCAACAATTGCTGAGATGACATTTTTAATTTTTTGAGTACTATTAATATTTTGGCAACAAATAAGAAGTTGATGCCCCTGCAGGTTTGATACTGAAGCTATAGTTATAATTTTTTGCAGGAATTCTAAATTCCGGATGTGGTAATGCACTTTGTGACCAGCTGTCATCACCGCCAACTCCTTGCTGGAGATGATCAATATTCACCGTGATAATATCCCTGTCAGGGAGTTCATTGATGTGTTTGGCAGCTTCGATGTCATCCATAGTATACGGCCATGCACTAAAATTCATTGGATTTTCAGCACTTATAACAATACCTTCACCAGTAGCATTGCTTAGTTTCGCCCATTGTGTACCCCAGTGATTGTTACTTTCCTGTGGTCGGATATACTGATAAAAATCTTTTTTCACAGATTGCGTGTAGTCACCAACCGCTGATCCCAGATGACGATCCCAATAGGTTTCGTATGGCCCTGGTCCAAACCACTCTAGTTTGTCATAATCAGCCGAAATTTGCATCTGCATTCCTATTCTTGGCAAATCTGGTAATCCTCCACCTGAAACAAAATCATAATTGACCAGAATTTCTCCATTTCCATAAACAGTATAGGATGTTGATAGGGTGGAATGTACTTTATCCAATATCGTTTCAACCGATACTCTTGCCACCTTATCATTTACCTGACTAAATGAAACCGACTTTACTGTTCGTTCTTTTCCAGCATCTTTCCAAATGCCAAGTCTTCTTGGCATTCCTCCACCATTATCATTATCTGTAGGTGGTCTCCAGAAGTTCGGTGCCAATGGTGCGACGATTATTTCTTTTCCTTTCAATTTATATGAACTCAGCAGGCCGTCGACTTTAGTGATTGTTGCTTCAAATCCATCACCTGATATCGTGATTGCAGATGGATTTTCATTAACTTTTATTGATCCAAAACCTTCCAGACTTGCCAATGGAGCAGGCGCCACATCAAACGGCATTAGGAATTGTTCCCAGGCTACAATATGACCTTTTTTAGACCAGCTGTTATCCTGATTTGTTTTGAATATTATTTTTAAATAGTATGATGAACCTGCTTTTAACGTAGGTTTTTGAAATGGTACATTTATTCGTTCTGATTCTGCGGGTAAGGTTTTTAAAGTTGGCAGACTTCCTTCCTGAATAACTTTCCCATCTTCCTCCAATTGCCAGGTTATATCATAAATAGACAAGTCAGCAAAGTGATGCCAGTTGGTGACGATCAGGTCTCCTCTCGATAAACTGGCCGCTTTGATCACTACAGGTTGGTGGATTTTTTTTACTTCCCAGGTCACTGGTTTTGGAGTCTGGTCGGCACCTATTACACCGTTGATACAGAAATTACCGGAATTTATTTTATCTCCAAAATCTCCTCCATACGCCCAGTATTTTTTACCTTTTGCGTCAGTCTGTAATATTCCCTGGTCGGTCCAATCCCAGATAAAAGCACCGATCATACGTTTATTCGCCCTGATGGCATCCCAGAATTGGTAGAAATTACCCAGTGAATTTCCCATGGCATGTGCATATTCGCACCAGATTACCGGCCTTCTATCCACAGGATGATTTGCCCAGGCGACCATGTAATCGATCGAGGAATACATGCGGCTGATCATATCGACTCCCGGAGGATCCAGTAGTCCATAGTTGGATTGAGCTCCTTCATAATGTACATATCTGGTATCATCATAATCTTTGATCCATCCCGACATAGCAGCATGGTTTGGCCCATAACCACTTTCATTGCCCAGAGACCAGAAAATCACGGATGGATGGTTTTTATCTCTTTCCACCATACGAACCGCGCGATCAACAAAAGCGTTGTGCCATTGCGGGTCATTGGTCAACATGCCACCTACACCATGGGTCTCAATGTTAGTTTCGTCGATCAGGTAGATGCCATATTGATCACACAGTTCCAACCATTTTGGATTGTTGGGATAATGGGAGGTACGTACAGCATTGAAATTAAATTGTTTTAGTAGCATGATATCCTTGAGCATTACTTCATCCGAAATCATTTTGCCACCAGTCTGGCTGTGATCATGTCGATTTACACCATACAAAAGCACTGATTTTCCATTGACCAGCAATTCTCCATCTTGAATTTTCACCTCTCTGAAACCAATTTTATTACTCCTTGATTCCACGACATTTCCTTTGTCATCTTTGA
>JAHEMV010000265.1 GCA_024643455.1 Cytophagales bacterium | reverse complement strand
GTAAATTTCTTTAAAAGAGTTAAACATTATAAATTGTGCGATTTAGAAAAAGATAAACTAAATCTGCAACTACCTTGATTGAGCGAATAGAAAATGCCACAACGGCATTTAGTAATTTTATGTGGGGATATCCGTTACTTGTCCTTTTATTGGGAGGAGGGGTTTATTTTCTCTTTTATTCCAGTTTAATCCCTTTTCGTTATTTCGGACATGCCATCCAGATCATCAAAGGTAAATATGACAATCCTGATGAACCTGGTCAAATCAATCATTACCAGGCACTTTCGACTGCCCTTGCCGCCACCATTGGAATGGGGAACATCAGTGGTGTGGCTGTAGCCATTGCCACTGGAGGACCGGGAGCAATTTTTTGGATGTGGGTAAGTGCATTGGTAGGTGTAGCGACTAAATTTTTCACTTGTTCACTCGCTGTAATGTATCGTGGTTATGATGATCGAGGAGAATTACAGGGAGGACCGATGTATGTGATCGTGGAGGGTCTTGGGAAGAATTGGAGACCTTTGGCTGTATTTTTCTGTCTTTCTGGGATGATTGGAGTATTGCCTGTTTTTCAAGTAAATCAATATACACAAGCCATCAGAGATATTGTGTTGGCAGACATGGGGATAGAGGGGTCTTTTACAACAAATTTGATTACAGCTATAGTGATCATTATTATCTCTTCTCTTGTAATTTTTGGTGGGATAAAACGGATCGGGAAAGTAGCAGGGAATCTAGTGCCATTGATGACTCTATTGTATGTTGGATCGGTTCTAATAATCATATTTAGTTCTCCAAATCAAATTATACCAGGAATAACACTCATTTTTACTGACGCCTTTTCAGGCAATGCGGTTCTAGGAGGCGCGTTAGGCAGTCTGATCATAACAGGAATAAAGCGGGGTACATTTTCAAATGAAGCAGGCTTAGGTACAGCACCTATGGCACACGGTGCTGCTAAAACAACCGAGCCAATTCGTGAAGGCCTTGTGGCAATGATGGGCCCTGTGATTGATACCATAGTGATTTGTACTATGACTGCCCTGGCTTTGATTATTACAGGTGTCTGGAAGGAAAGTGATCAGAATGGTGTAAGCCTGACTGCAGAAGCTTTTGCTATAGGGATGCCCGGATATGGACATTATATCCTTACCCTATGCATAACTATTTTTTCAATGACAACCTTGTTTGCATATCCTTACTATGGCACAAAATGTTTTGCTTTTATATTCGGGACTAAATACCAGCATTTTTATAATTATTTCTATATCGGTTCAATTGTACTTGGTGCTACTGCTTCACTTAATATCATTATTAACATAGCCGATGGATTTTATGCGATGATGGCTATTCCTACAATGATTTCAGCATTATTGTTATCTCCAAGGGTAAAAAAAGCCGCAATTTTATATTTCAAAGGGTTGAATCAACAGGCATAAGGTAGAAATGTAATTTTTTATTTTATTTTAAATAAATAAAAAAACGTGAAAAAAGGTCTGTAAACCGCTATTTTTTTATTTGATAGAAATGAAATCAAATTTCATCTAACAGAATCATGTGTTTGTCTTAGTGTGTTTAAATTTGATGCAATTAAACTACAACTTTAATTCTCAATAATAACATGTGCTTTTTGAATGCCATTTTCAAAAATTGATCTTTCACCCGTTGATTTCTGTTCTTTGGGGACTTTTATGTAGATATTGGGCATAATGGAATAAACACTATTTCTAGAATGAAGAATTACATTTGCCACCGTTGACGTACAAACAAAATCTATTACGTTAATAAATAGCCTAATTAATTATTAAACAGGCAGATGTGTTAAAATGGTATCGTAATCATTTTTCTGTCTTGTTGAGATGTAAAGTTTAAACAAAACAATTGAAACATGAGGAGAATTGGATTTTTTGTTTTTGCCTTGTTGGCATCAACATTATTTGTGAAGGGACAGGATTTGAATGATGATTTATTTGATCTCTCTCTGGAAGAATTGATGAATATTAAAATAGACGTGGCTTCCGGAAAAGGAACAACATTAAGGGAATCACCGGGGATCATCAGTTATATTGATGCTGAGGAAATTAAAAATTCGGGAGCAAGGGATTTTATGGATTTATTAAGATTGATCCCAGGTTTTGAATTTGGCTCAGATGTAGATAACTCTGTAGGTTTGGGAGTTCGCGGAAACTGGGGTTTTGAGGGAAAAGTCCTGATTTTATTGGATGGTCAACAATTGAATGAAACTTCATATGGGACATTCAGTTTTAGTCAGAGAATTCCAATAGATAATATTAAAAAGATTGAAATTATACGGGGCCCTGGTTCTGCCCTTTATGGTGGAGTTGCTGGATTGGCGGTAATAAAGATAACTACAAAGAATGGTGAGGACCTTAATGGAGGTCAATTTTCTGGTAATTACGGAATGTCCAATGGGACTTCGCTGAGAGAAAATATACAGGCTTCTTTTGGTAAATCCATAACTGATGATTTAAGCGTTAGTTTGTCTGCCTATTATAATACTGGAAAACAAAGTGCAGAAACCTATGAAGCACTCGATGGTTCGTCCACAAATTATAAGGATAGTTCAGCTGTTAAATCAAGTAACATAAACTTAGGGTTGAAATATAAAGATCTAAATTTAAGATTCATTTATGACGATTTAAGTGTTAAAAACCTCAATTATGATGGATATACGCATTTTGACGGATTTTATCTTGGTGCCAATTATGCCATCAAACTTGGTGAAAAATGGACAATTACGCCAAAATTAAATTATAAGAAACAAGAGCCTTGGAGCTATATCAAACCAAAATGGTATGATGATACTGATTATTATAATGTGTATAACAACAGGTATACCGGCAATATAACAACTTCATTTGATCCAAATGATAAAGTAAACATTGTATTTGGTGTGGAGTATTATGAAGATAAATCCACATTTTTTAATGAAGATAGTGAGTGGAATATTTTTTATAACGGTGAACAGAGCATTTCATTTACCGATCTTGCTGTATTTGCACAGGCAACATTCGAATCTAAAATTGCTAATATCACAGCGGGTATACGATATGATGATCATAGTGCTGTTGATCCTGCCTTTGTCCCAAGAATTGCTTTAACTAAAGTTGTGGATGATTGGCACTTCAAACTGCTTTACAGTCAGGCTTTTAAAACTCCCGTAATTGAAAATATTAATTTAAATAATGAAATAAAGCCAGAGCGAATTGACGTTGCAGAGTTTGAAGTAGGTTACCGATTAAACAGTAACATGTTTTTAACTGCTAATCTTTACACAACCACCATTAAGGATGTTATCGTTTATGGGGAGAGTGTTGTTGATGGAGAAACTTTTTATAATTATTATAATTATCCAAAAAGCGGGACACATGGTATCGAAGTAGACTATAAGTATAAAGGTAATTGGGGATTTGTGAATGCAGGATACTCCTATTACAAACCCAATAAAAATGCTGACGTTGATGCATTTCAGGTTGAAGGAAATAATAAAGTGTTTTTGGGTTTCCCAGGGCATAAATTTACTACCAATGCCCACATCAAATTGGCTAATAATTTATTCCTGAATCCTAGTATTTTGTTCTTCTCAGATAAATATTTTTACGAATATGACGCTGACGGAGAGTTAGCGCTCAATAAATTAAATAATACAGTATTGGCAAATATTAATTTGACTTACGAAAATATACTCACCAAAGGTCTCGATTTGGGTGTAGGAGTTTACAATATTGGAAATTCGAAAGATATGTATTTGCAGCCATATAATGGTGGAAATTATCCTGTCCTTGCTCCAGGTACAGAACTTAATTTCAACTTGAAATATAGATTTGATTTTTAATTAAAAAAACTCAAAAAGATGAAAGAGGCTGACAAAACAGCCTCTTTTTTTTCTAAAAAAAGGAATGTACTTCTAAAAAAAATTACTGCCTATTTTATTCTTTTTAGGTTATGCCAAGGTTGTAATAGACTCACCGTTAATTTATTAATACTAAATGTATCTTAACAAGTTATTCAAAGTGACTATAGCAACATTCTATAATTTCATCGATTAACAGAATAAAACTATCCATTATTCATAAAAATCCTTTAATTTTGTAGATTCAATACCTTCGGAGGAAAATAAACAATTATGACATACGCACATAGTTTTCATATCCCGGTAATGGGAATCGGATTTACTGTCGATACGCCAGCAAAAGTGGCGCAATACGGGATTTCTTCATGTATCTCATTGGTTGATGATATATTGGTGGAGAAGATGAGAGAGTTCTATTGCAGGAAATTTGATATGCCCTTTCATGCTATATCAGAAAAAATTGATGACTTCAGAGCTAAAAGGATTACAGCATACCTCAACGTAATTGATGAGATTGTTAAACGAAAGTTTGAAGAGCTTAAAAATTCCATCAATCAAAAAGGCGGTGAACTGGAAAAATATATGGAAATGCTTCCAGATTTTTCAGAAATAAAGCAACGATTCAATCATTTTATTCAAAACAACAATCTGAAAGATCTGCAACATTGGCTGCATGATCACTTACCTGTTGGATCCATTGATGTAAATATCATGACTAAACTCGACCGCGATGTTTACAGAGACAACGTAAAATTGCCACAGGAATACAATGATGCGCATGCTGCGTTTCGTGGATTTGCCGAGAGTGATCTTACTTCGTCTGTAGTACTTTCAGCAGGGATGAATCCCAGATTGTATGCCTACATGGAAAATTTTGAAGATTTCTATCCTAATGAACAAGGTGAACTCAAAAAGAAAATAATCTTAAAAGTAAGTGATTATCGATCTGCGCTTATTCAGGGAAAATTTCTTGCAAAAAAAGGCATTTGGATTTCTGAATACCGCATTGAATCTGGATTAAATTGTGGTGGTCATGCATTTGCAACAGATGGATTCCTGATGGGACCTATTCTTGAAGAGTTCAAAACAAATCGAAACGAGCTTATCAATACTACCCATAAGATACTTTCAGATGCATTACTAGCCAAAGGAAAAACGTGTCCTGAAAAACCAATGAAAGTATGGATTACTGCTCAGGGTGGCGTAGGAACAAATGAAGAACATCAATTCTTAATGAACCATTACGAAGTTGATTCAGTAGGATGGGGAACACCTTTCCTTCTTGTTCCTGAAGTGACCAATGTCGATGAATATACCTTAGGTTTACTTGCCGATGCAAAAGAAGACGACCTTTATTTAAGTGGAATTTCCCCTTTAGGTGTACCGTTCAATAATTTACGTGGCAACACCAAGGATATGGAAAAACAAGCACTTATCGACAAAAATCGTCCAGGTAGTGCCTGTCCTAAAAAATTCGTAGAGATCAACAAAGACTTTGGCGAGAAAGCGATTTGCGTGGCATCTAGACAATATCAGTTTTTGAAGCTGAAAGAATTGAAAGAATTGCATGCTGACAATGATGACAAATACCAGGAGGAATTTGATAAGGTTGTGGAGAAGTCATGTATCTGTGTTGGACTTGGAACAGCTGCATTACATATAAATAAACTTGATTTCAAAAAAGAAGGACCTGGAGTAGCAGTTTGTCCTGGCCCAAATATGGCGTATTACTCCAAAAAGGCAACCTTGAAAGAAATGGTAAGTCACATTTATGGAAAATCAAATATTATTGAGAGACAGGATCGACCTCATATGTTCCTGAAAGAATTGGGATTGTATGTTGATTACTTAAAAAACAAAGTAGGTGAAATGGCCAAGCCATTGAATGATAAGAATGAAAAATATATCGACACTTTCCATAAAAATCTGTTGGAAGGAATAGAGTACTATAAAGAGTTGTTTAATAAAAAGACTGAACAATTCCAGGACAAAAAAGAACATATTCTTCATTCAATGGAGCAATTCAAAGAGGAGCTTAACGAAGTAAAACTTAAATTTTTGGGAGTGCTTCAATAAGACTATTTACCTAAGAAATCAAAATCCTATGTTGTATTGATCGGCATAGGATTTTTTTTTGTTACTGGATGGTTATTAAGTTGTCTGGTTTTATCTTAGCGCTTAAGGACATACCCAACTTTTTATTTTAATAATACCCAAATGAAAAATCTATATCCATTCTTCTTTGTCTTTCTGTTTATAACTGATTTACTGGCTCAAAACGATTGGGAGAACCCCGCAATCTTCGAACGCAACCAAACAGAGCCGCATGCGCCTCTTACACCATTTGTAAACCTGGACGAAGCTTTAAAAGCCGATAAGCTAGCCAATGAATATTTTCTTAGCCTTAATGGAAAATGGAAATTTAACTGGGTATCGACCGTGGCTGAAGCGCCAAAGGATTTTTATAAAAACGAGTCAACAGTAAATTCGTGGGATGAAATCGATGTGCCATCAAATTGGCAGATGAAAGGCTATGGCTACCCGATGTTTCGAAACGTGACTATGGAATTTCCTGAAACGCCACCCAATGTTCCGGAATATTTTAATCCTGTAGGATCATATTTCAGAACCTTTAATGTGCCTGAAACCTGGGATGGGCGGCAACTCTTTTTGCACTTCGAAGGAGTCAAGTCTGCATCCTACGTCTGGGTAAACGGCAAGGAGGTTGGATACAACCAAGGAGGCTTTGAGCCTGCAGAATATGACGTCACGGAGTATGTGAAAAAGGGTAAAAATACCATTGCTGTCAGGGTGCTAAGGTATTCGGATGGGAGCTTTCTGGAAAACCAGGATATGTGGCGATTATCTGGAATTTACAGAAACGTGTACATGTTTGCAGCTCCTCAATTACATATGAGAGATTATTTTTGGTTTACGGATTTCGATGATAAATACGAAAATGCTGAATTTCATCTTGAAGTGAGCGTTGCCAATTTTTCTAAAAAATCAGATCAGGGAAGTATACTTGTTAATTTGCTGGATGAGAATCAGAAACCGATACTTTCTAAATCACTAAAACAAACAGTGAAACTCGACAAAGGCGTTGTTCAGAATGTTTTTTTTAGAGAAAAAATTATAAAGCCAAAACAATGGTCTGCTGAGAAACCAAACCTTTATACGCTTACCATCGAACTTGTAGACAATCAAGGTGAAATCATTGAAGCTTATGCGCCAAAAGTGGGATTCCGCGAAACGGAAGTTAAAGGAAACGCGATATATGTCAATGGTATACCGATCAAATTCAATGGTGTTAATAGCCATGTGCACCACCCGGAAACTGGGAAAACAATGGATTTAGAAACTATTAAAAAGGATTTTGAGTTGATGAAGCAGTTTAATATCAACCTGGTTCGGACGTCGCACTACCCACCGTCAATAGAATATA
>JAHEMV010000716.1 GCA_024643455.1 Cytophagales bacterium | reverse complement strand
ACAGTAGATTCTGGAATATTCATTCGTACAGAAAACGAGCAAATCCAGATTGGAGAATCGGGCTCACTTAAGCGGGATATGACTTGTTCTCCTTACATTCCCGGCAAAGGATATCCAGTAGAAGCTGCCAATATTCAAAAATTGTTAAAAATGACCGATTGGAATACTATTAAAGTAAAGGCAGTAGGTAAAGAATATACCATGTGGCTAAATGGGGAAAAGGTACTCACATTCGAATCTGAATCTGCGTTAGAAAAAGGGCCTATTGGTCTTCAATTGCATCCTGGTAAAGACATGCACATTGACTTCAAAAACATCCTTTTTGCGGAACTTTAAAAAATAAAAAACTAACTTAATATGTAAAACCTGGAAATCTAAGCTGATTTTCGGGTTTTACTTTTTAAAGACAACACATTTCTCGAACAAATTTCTATATTGGATAAAATTAACACCCAATTCATGAAAGCAAACCATCTGATTTTTAAAGTTGGATGTTTTTACAACAGTATTAAAAGCAATTATATTTTCAATATTTCTTTTTCTCCATCATTAACTGAAAATGTCCTGGGTGAGAAGTTGCTTATACTTATTTCAAATGATGGTGAAACAGAACGTAGATTTAAGATAAATGATGATTTCAATGCTCAGCTCACCTACGGCATGGTTGTAGATCAATAAAGTGTAGGGGAAATGGTTTGCATTGACTAAATAATGTTTTGTAGGTTAACATAATTACTCGGATGAAAGTTTAAATGTTGATATGAAGGTTTTACTCACAGGAGCAAACGGATACATTGGAAAAAGACTATTACCAGTTTTAATTCGGCTGGGACATAAGGTCGTTTGCTGCGTACGGGATAAAAACCGCTTTACAATCAATGAAGAGTTCGATGATAATGTTGAAGTTATTGAAGTCGATTTTCTTGATTTCAATACCCTGAAAAACATCCCAGTTGATATTGATGCTGCATATTTTCTAATTCATTCCATGTCGTCCAGCTCGGAAAATTTTGATGATTTGGAATCACTTACTGCTTATAATTTTAGAGAAACTGTCGAAAATACTTCAGTTAAGCAGGTAATCTATTTGGGCGGAATTGTGAATGAAATCCATCTTTCCAAACACCTGAGCTCCAGAAAAAAAGTAGAAGAAATACTTTCAAGAGGTTCCTATAATTTCACAGCATTGAAGGCCGGCATCATATTAGGATCAGGGAGTGCGTCATTTGAAATAATCCGTGATCTTGTTGAAAAGCTACCTTTTATGATTGCACCAAAGTGGTTGCTCACACAATCACAACCAATAGCGATACGGAATGTCATCGAATTTCTTTCGAAATCACTTTGTAATGAATATACGTTCAATAAGCGTTTTGATATCGGAGGGCCGGATGTATTGACTTACAAGGATATGCTCGTAAAATTTGCCAAAGTAAGAAACTTGAAACGATCAATATTAATCATCCCATTGTTGACTCCAAGACTATCTTCTTACTGGCTATATTTCGTTACTACCACTTCTTATAAACTGGCCGTTAATCTGGTAAACAGCATGAAAGTACCAGTAATTTGTAAAGAAAATGATCTTGCAAAAGTTTTGGGAATTGAGTTGTTAAATTTTGAAACGGCAATTGAACATGCTTTCTTAAGGATTCAGCAAAATGAAGTGATTTCCAGCTGGACAGATTCCTTAATAAGTGGGGTCATCGATACATCGATTTCCAAATATATACAGGTGCCAACATTTGGATGTTTCACGGATATTAAAAAAAGAAAGATTAATTCTCCGGAAAAAGTGATGCAAAATATATGGTCTATCGGCGGATATACAGGTTGGTATTATGCCAATCATTTATGGAAATTAAGGGGTTTTTTGGATCGACTTATGGGTGGTGTGGGTTTACGTCGTGGTCGTACTAACCCAACAACTATAAACCCTGGTGATGCTTTGGACTTCTGGCGCGTGTTGTTATCCGATCGTAAAAATAAACGGTTGTTATTGTTCGCAGAAATGAAGCTCCCCGGAGAAGC
>JAHEMV010000264.1 GCA_024643455.1 Cytophagales bacterium | reverse complement strand
ATCTTTCACTGGCTTTTCACACCGATGCTGGTGTCACTCCCAAAGATTCAATAATCGGGACACTCACCATTTATAATTCCGCTCGTGATAATGGTAATTTTCCCAACGGGCAATCAAAACTGGTCAATCGTGATCTAAGCGATTTGATCCAATCGGAAGTTATTCATGATATAAGACTACAATTTGAACCGAATTGGACACGAAGAGCTATGTGGAACAAACAATATTCTGAAGCATGGAGGCCAAATGTTCCATCGATGCTACTTGAGTTACTTTCCCACCAAAACTTGTCAGACATGCAGTTTGGGTTGGACCCGAAGTTTAAGTTTACCGTGAGTCGAGCGGTCTATAAAGGCATTGTAAAATTTATCGCTTTTCAGCATAAAACAGAATTCGTCATTCAACCACTACCAGTAGATCATTTTTCAATAGTGAAAATATCCGATAAAACCTTAAAACTAAGTTGGGCTCCAGTCCTGGATACGCTGGAACCAACAGCAATACCACAAAAATATAAGGTTTATAAACGCATCGGTGACCTTGGTTTTGACAATGGACAAGTAACGGAAGAAAATTCGCTGACGCTTCAATTGGATGCATTCGATCAGATTGTTAGTTTCAAAGTAACTGCGATTAATGAAGGTGGGGAAAGTTTCCCAAGTGAAATTCTTTCTGTGGGATTACTGGAAAATGACACACATCCTGTTTTGATTGTAAACGGATTTGACCGTATTTCTGCACCTGCTATAATTGACCAGGGCGATTTTGCAGGATTAGCATATTGGGATGACGAGGGTGTTGCGGACAAGTTTAACATAGGTTATACGGGATTGCAATATGATTTCGATCGTAACTCTCCCTGGCTCGATGATGACAGTCCGGGATGGGGAGCGAGCTATGGAGATTTAGAAGGCAAGCTGATTCCTGGGAATTCATTTGACAATGTCTATATCCATGGAATGTCCATACTGCATGCCGGTCATTCATTTGTTTCAACGAGTGATGAAGTTTTTTCAGATTCTATTTTTGATATAAATCCATACCAGACGATCGATCTTTTGTTTGGAGAAGAAAAGACTACTGCGTGTCTCAAGGGAAAGTTATTTGAAATTTTTGATCCTTTGATCCGACAAAAAATAACCGAGTTTACTAAAAAAGGTGGAAATGTATTTGCTTCAGGTGCCTACATCGGTTCCGATTTTATGATCAATAAAGACACGGTTGCACGCCATTTTGCTGAACAAATTTTACATTTCAAGTGGCGTACCAACCATGCTGTAAAGTTGGGAGAGGTATATAGCACCGACTATGCCAAAGGTTTGTTTTCAGGATCATGGAATTTCAACACAATTTTTCACCCGGAAATTTATAAGGTAGAATCACCGGATGCGATTGAACCGTTTGGAGAAGGAACGATTTCCGCATTCCGATATGGGGAAAACAATTCAAGTGCCGGAACTGCTTTTAAAGGTAACTACAAAACGGTTGTGTTAGGATTTCCATTTGAAACCATTATTGATGAAACGGAGCGGGATAGCCTGATGGAGCAGATCCTAAATTATTTTGACAAATAAAATAGTGTCATTTATTAAACTTAACTAAACCATTGTGAACTTTGTGCTTTTGGATTATATCATAAAGAACATAAAGTATACAAGGAGGAATCAGAGAAAAATAGTAACAATTAATAATTGAATTTTATGAATATTTCATGTTTTATAGCCGCAGCAACAAGGACCGATCTTCAGCAGACTGTTGATGAATTGAGGGCATCCGAATTGGTGAAAGAAATTATTGTAGTAGGGGAACATGATCCCAATATGCCTGGTATAGGATGGATCAAAGCTGATGGATTCAAAACCACAAATGCAATCAAAGCTGTTGCCAGCAAGGTTACGGGGAATTTTACACTTTTTTATACCAAACCCATGGCGCTTAAAATTGGCCAGAATGCATTTGAACGGATGTGCCAAATGGCGATGGATTCAAACGCTGCCCTGCTGTATTCCGATTATTATGAATTGAAAGAAGGAGCCCTCCAACCACATCCAACAATTGAATATCAGGATGGAAGTTTGCGCGATGATTTCAATTTCGGATCACTGATTTTGTATAAAACAGAAGCTTTGAAAAAAGCAATTTCAGGAATGGATTTAGATTATAATTTTGCCGGATTATATGATATTAGGCTGAAGCTTTCTCAGCTTGGAAAACTAGTCAGGATGCCGGAGTTTTTATATACTGAAGTGGAGACTGATGTGCGCAAGACAGGTCAAAAAATGTTTGATTATGTGGATCCGAAAAATCGCCAGGTTCAAATCGAAATGGAGCAGGCTTGTACAGATCATTTAAAAAAGGCAGGGGCCTATCTAACACCAAAATTCAAAAAGATTGCTTTTGACAAAGCTGATTTTCCAGTAGAAGCATCGGTCATTATTCCGGTTAGAAATCGGGAAAAAACTATAGGCGATGCGATCAAATCTGTACTGTCACAGCAAACAGATTTCCAATTCAACCTGATCATAGTGGATAATTTCTCAACGGATCGCACAACAGAAATTATTAAGTCTTTTGCCTCTACAGATCAACGCATTATCCACCTGATTCCAGACAGAAAAGATTTGGGCATTGGCGGATGCTGGAATGCCGGTGTAGCGCATGAGCAATGTGGCAAATTTGCCATCCAGCTCGATAGCGATGATTTATATATTGATGATCATGTAATTGCTCGGGTAGTAAAAGCATTTTATGAACAAAACTGTGCGATGGTTGTCGGCTCATATCGCATGGTTAATTTCAAATTAGAAGAAATCCCTCCCGGTCTGATCGACCATAAAGAATGGACTCCGGAAAATGGCCGCAACAATGCCCTCCGCATAAATGGTCTTGGTGCTCCACGTGCTTTCTATACCCCAGTCTTGCGGAACATAAAAGTTCCAAATACAAGTTATGGCGAAGATTATGCTTTAGGATTGAATATCAGCAGGCATTACCAGATCGGCAGGATATACGATGCACTATATCTTTGCCGTCGTTGGGATGACAACTCTGATGCTGAGCTCGACATTCAAAAACTCAATGCCCATAATTTCTACAAAGACAAAATCAGAACATTAGAGTTTTGGGCTCGTCAGCAATATGTAAAATCCGGACAACCAGTATAGTCAATGAATATATCATCTCAAGCACGGCAGTTGATCCGAGACCAGCAGGACGAATGGGAACTGGCAAGAATCACTCTGCCGCAAGTTTAGCAAAGCGTAACTTGTGGCTTTTTTAAGTCAAGTTTTTAACTTGTTTATTAAAAAGTTTCAAAAACAATGAGCAGAAACTACAAAATTCGTGATCAGGAAAAGCCATATTTTGTGACTTTTACTGTTATCAATTGGATCGATGTTTTTGTACGAAGAGAATATAAAGATATCATAGTTGAAAGCCTAAATTATTGTATCAATAATAAAGGACTTGAAGTGTATGCGTGGTGTCTCATGACAAGTCATGTGCATCTGATTGTGGGAACGAAAGGTGAAAATAAATTGGAAGGTATTCTGAGAGATGTAAAAAGACATACATCTAAATCTGTGCTGAAAGCAATTGAAGAAAATTTGCAGGAAAGCAGAAAAGAGTGGTTGTTGTGGATGTTTGAACGTGCTGGAAAACGGAATCCTAACAATACTACGTATCAGTTTTGGCAACAGTCCAGTCATCCAATTGAGCTGAGTACTAATTTTATAATAGATCAAAAAGCCAATTACATCCATAATAATCCTTGTGAAGCAGGAATCGTAACTAGACCTGAAGATTATTTATATTCTTCAGCAATTGATTATTCCGGCGGAAAAGGGTTGGTAGAAATTATTCACATTTGATAGTCAAGCTGAAAGCTTGAAAAATTGTAACCACAAGTTACGCAATGCTAAACTTGCGGTATTAAAAATTATAAATATGACGATATCATCTCAAGCACGGCAATTGATCCGAGACCAGCAGGACGAATGGGAACTGGCAAGAAAAAATTATGCTGGATTAAAAAATGTTAAAACACGGAAACTGGCATTTGATGGATTTGATCTGACGGTACAGTTCAATCCAGAGCGGATTAGATCTTCAGCGGCAAAAGTCGATACCAAATCAATTGAAGCCAGACCTTGTTTTTTGTGTCCAAAAAACTTACCCAAAGAGCAGAAAGGGATTCCCGTGTTGGATAACTACCTTATCCTGGTTAATCCTTTTCCCATCTTTCCTGAGCATCTCACCATTCCCCATATCAATCATATCGACCAGCGTATTGAAACCAGATTTTCGGATATGCTCGATCTGGCAAAAGTATTAGAAGAGTTCACCGTTTTCTACAACGGTCCGAAATGTGGTGCATCGGCTCCAGACCATTTGCATTTCCAGGCAGGAATCAAGCGATTTATGCCCATCGAACGAGACTATCGAAAAGGGACGTTTTTTCAGGACGCTAAAACAAAAAATGGCATGGATATAATCCGATGGACTGCCTACCTAAGATCTGTCCTGACCCTGTCCGGTAAAAATAAAGAACAACTTATATCAACCTTTAATCAGTTTTTCCAAGGCTTTAAAACATTACAAAAAGAAGAGGTCGAACCTATGCTCAATATTCTGGTTTCCTGGGATGCGGGCAGGTGGGCCATACATATTTTTCCAAGGCAACTTCACCGTCCATGGCAATATTTTGAAGAAGGTGAAAAACAAATTGTTTTCAGCCCGGCTTCAGTGGATATGGGTGGAGTATTGATCACTCCCAGAGAGGAGGATTATGCCAAAATATCCATGGACGATATTCGGGATATTTTTGATCAGGTCTGTCTCGAAGAAACAATATTTTATCAATTGGTCTCTGAAATTATGAAATAATAGATATATCATGAATACTACTGTAATCCCCACAATTGATGTTGGAATCATGTTTGAAAAAGAAATTCATTTCTCCCTAAAAGGCGAATTTCGAGATTCCAGGAATGACCTGGTAACCGGTGACTGGAAGGTTTGGTTTGAAAATGGAAACATCTATATGTCAAATAATCTGGCTTCATTTCAGATTGAAGAAGGATTTACGTTACATCCTTCAGTGCCGAATGAATGTTCGGTCAAGCTGTATAGCGTAACCATAGGCATTAACTTTCACTGGGAACGAAAGGAGGATCAGTTATTTAAGGGAGCACTAAAATTTATCATTGAAGACAAAAAAATCACCGCCATCAACAGGTTGACTGTAGAAGACTATCTGATCAGCGTGATCTCCTCTGAAATGAGTGCGACTTCATCACTGGAATTGCTAAAAGCCCATGCGGTCATATCGCGAAGCTGGCTGCTTGCTCAGATTGAAAAAAATGAAACTTTAAAATCTGCGGCTTCTAAATATACCTCATTTACCGAGACGGATGATGAAAGAATAAAGTGGTACGATAGGGAAGATCATCTGAATTTCGATGTTTGTGCCGATGACCACTGCCAACGTTACCAGGGCATTACAAGAGCATCGACCTTACCCGTAGAACAAGCTATACAAGATACTTTTGGTGAAATACTTTCCTACGAAAACAAAATTTGCGATGCACGTTTTTCTAAATGCTGTGGCGGAATGGTGGAAGAATTTGAAAATGTTTGGGAACCTGTCAACCATCCATATCTCCAAAAACTTGTGGATCTTGATAAAGAACCCGTTGGATTTGATCTGGATCTAAAAAAAGAAAAAGCTGCACAATCATGGATTTTGAGCAGTCCAGAATCTTTTTGCAATACACAGAATAAGCAAGTCCTTTCTCAAGTGTTAAATGATTATGACCAGGAGACCAATAATTTTTACCGCTGGGAAGTACGATATTCCCAGAAAGAAGTCAGCAAATTGATACATAAACGCATTGGACTTGACTTTGGGCTAGTTCAGGAGTTTATCCCAATCGAACGTGGAGCATCAGGAAGGTTGATAAAATTGAAAATTGTTGGCACAAAAAAGACCATGACCATTGGTAAAGAACTGGAAATTAGAAAGGCATTGAGCCAATCACATTTATTTAGTTCGGCTATCGTGTTTGAAAAAACGCAGAATAATGGCGAGACAATTTTTGTGCTTAAAGGCGCAGGTTGGGGACATGGAGTAGGTCTTTGCCAGATCGGTGCTGCTGTCATGGGCAGTATGGGATATCCTTACAAAGAGATTTTAAATCACTATTTTAAAGGTGCTACTCTAGAAAAGAAGTATTGAGCACTAAACAATATGTCCGGATTTTTGAGCCAACTGTGGACAATTTGTATATTTAGTCTTCTGTATTTTTTAAAATTGAATTAGATGGATAACAAAGCCAGAACCCCCTGGGCATGGATTCCAAGCCTTTATTTTGCTGAAGGATTACCCAATGTAATTGTAATGACAGTATCTTTAATCATGTACAAGCGCATGGGGATTTCCAATACGGACATTACTCTTTATACAAGTTGGCTTTATTTGCCCTGGGTCATCAAGCCCTTTTGGAGCCCGCTAGTAGATTTGTTTAAAACAAAAAGGTGGTGGATCGTATGGATGCAATTACTCATCGGCGCCGGGCTTGCCGGTATAGCGTTCACCATACCAGTCTCATCTTTTTTTCAATTTACACTGGCCTTTTTTTGGCTGATGGCATTTAGTTCTGCAACACATGATATTGCAGCAGATGGGTTTTATATGCTTGGGTTGGACGAACAAGACCAGGCATTTTTTGTTGGAATTAGAAGTACTTTTTATCGTCTTGCCATGATCACCGGTCAGGGCTTGCTGATCATTCTTGCCGGTTCTATAGAGTCAAAAACTGGTTTGGAACCTTTACGATTTGAAATTTCTACAAGTCAAAATAAAAACCTGGAGAACACAGACAGAAACACTCAGGAGTTTTCAGCAGAGAGCGGTGAAATGCGATTTTTGGTTAATGCCAACAAGATCGAAATATCCATGGATAAACTGCCCTCTGAGCAAGCAAATGAATTGAAAGCCTGGGTAGCAGATCAAAATGAACAACAACAGTTTATTGAAAAAGATGATGATGTTTCAAATAAATCTGTTTCATGGTGGACAGAAAAAATTTCGGCACCATTGAAAACATGGCTTAAAAAAGGCTTTGGAAAAGACGAATTTATCCAAAAAGCTGGTGGTAATCAGGTAGGAAATATAGCATTGATTGGTGTGCGTCTTTCATCGGCACCAGAAAAAGGAGAAAAAAAAGTGCTGATCATGGATCGGAAATCAGGTGATAAGAATTTCAAATTAATCCATGGTGAGCGATTGGTTTTTACTAATCAGAATTGGAATAGAAACGCATGGGTACTGGTGC
>JAHEMV010000715.1 GCA_024643455.1 Cytophagales bacterium | reverse complement strand
TTGAAGCACAAGGAATTACCAATTTACGGTTTACAATTTCACCCTGAAGCAGTATTAACACAATATGGATTGGAAATATTAAGAAACTGGAAAAATATAAATTCAATTACCAATTGAATTATTTATAAAATAAGACTATTTTTCAATCGAAACGTTTGATTTTTTTGAAACTATGCCGTTTGAGATAAAGGAAGCTGGGAAATATAAGTACATCGAAGAAGGGTCAGGCCCAAATCTGGTTCTTCTCCATGGATTATTTGGAGCATTGAGTAATTGGGATTTGGTGATTAACAAATTCAAAGAAAAATTCAGAATTATTATACCCATGCTCCCCATATATGATCTCCCTTTTAGAAAAGTAGGATTGGATTCACTGGTTGACCACTTGGAAGGGTTTATAGATCTCAAAAAGATTGATAATATAAACCTTATGGGCAATTCACTTGGTGGGCATGTTGCTCTGATTTATACATTGAAAAGGCAGGAAACAGTCAAAAAACTTATTTTGACTGGAAGTTCCGGTCTTTTTGAAAATGCTATGGGTGGATCATTTCCCAAACGAGGGAGCTATCAATATGTTAAGGAACGCGCTGAATATACATTTTACGATCCTAAAAGCATTTCCGAAGACTATATTCAGGAAATATTTGAGACAACAAAAAGCATTCCCAAGTGTTTGAATATTGTGGCTATAGCCAAATCTGCGCAGCGGCATAATATGGCTAATGAAATACCAAATATTAAAGTTCCTACATTATTAATTTGGGGATTGAACGATACCATCACTCCTCCGATGGTGGCGCATGATTTTCAACGTTTAATTCCTAATGCATCCTTAAAATTTATCGATAAGTGTTGCCATGCCCCAATGATGGAGCAACCAGAAAAATTTAATGATATTTTGGGAGCGTTTTTACACAAAGAAAAAGTAGCGGTATGATTGCGGAAGAACTTATAAATCTGATGATACCAGCATTAAAACCAACTGATAAGGCTGAAAAGGCAATCATTTGGATGGAAGAGCTTAAAACAAACCAACTGCCGGTAATTGAAAATAAGTTTTTTAAAGGTTTAATTTCTGAAGATATAATTTTAGAGAGCAATGACCTTAATCGTGAAATTGGCAACTTTAAACTTATTTCAGAAAATTGTTATGTTCATGAAGATCAGCATCTATTCGATGTAATACGATTGGCCCAGGAATGCGAATCTGAGTTGGTAGCGATTGTTAATGAAAAAGGAGAATTTATGGGCGTCTCACGGCATGAAGATACTATGAAAGCTTTTTCAAATACGATTACCGTACAAGGTACCGGCGGCATCCTGGTTTTGGAAATGCGATATATCGATTATTCCATGGCAGAGATTAGTCGTCTGGTTGAATCTGACGATGCCAAAATTATGGGTTCATATTTGAGTTTGGATCATCGGGATGCCAATTTGGTTTTTTTAACAATCAAACTTAATAAGGAAGAATTGACTTCAGTAATTGCTACACTTGAGCGATTTGGATATAAAATTGTGGCAAAATTCCATGAAAATAATAATATTGATCGGGAACGGGAACGACTGGACAACCTGTTAAATTTTCTGAAGATATAATTCCTTTAGGAATCAATTTCCTAAATTAGGCCAAAATTTTCCACACAGTAGATGAAAGTAGCTATCCACGGAAAGGTATTCCCCGAAAATACAATTCCAGTAATTGAATACACCACCAATCTTTTGAGGAAAAGAAACTATGCAATTTTTCTTTCCAATTCCTTTCATGACCAGGTATTGAAAAATGGTGTGGATTTGTCCGAATGTGGTATTTACACTCCTGGAATGAGTCTGGAATCCTTCGATTTTGTGATTAGTATAGGCGGAGATGGCACCTTGTTGGAAACAATTACGCATGTTGGAAAAGCAGAAAAACCCATTCTGGGTGTGAATACTGGTAGGTTGGGTTTCCTGGCTACAACAAATAAAGAAATGATATCCGAAGCACTTGATCGGATTGAAAATAATGAATTTGATATCGACTCGAGAATG
>JAHEMV010000263.1 GCA_024643455.1 Cytophagales bacterium | reverse complement strand
TTGTCGAACACCAAATTGGAAATGAGAAGTTTGGAGTAGAGCAATTGGGAGAGGAATTGGGTATGAGTCGCTCACAGTTGCATAGAAAGTTAACTGCCATGCTGGATCAGGGTCCAAACCATTTTATCCGGACTTTCCGACTGCAACGTGCGCATGTTCTATTAAAATTAAACTCCGCTACTGCTTCGGAGATAGCTTACCTGGTAGGCTTCAGTAGTCCTTCGTATTTCACCAAATGCTTTCATGAGCAGTTTGGATATACCCCGTCGGAGGTCTAATTCGTATCTCCCATTTTATTACATGTGAAATTCATAACTACAAAAATCTCTGATTTTAATGTAAAATAGTGGTTTTGCGACAGAATTGATAGCATCTGCGACAAATGTGATAGGTTGTGCATGGCTTTAAAATTCAACTTTAGTGAACGTTTTAATCCAACTATTAACTAAAATTTAAAGCCATGAGAATTTCAAAAAAATTATTTAACATTTTAGCAATGTTTCTTATTACAACTACCCTGACATTTTGTTCAAAAGAAAGTCAGGAGCCTGTTAATCCTCCTCCGCCACCGGCTAATCTTCCGGAATTTTTTGAGGCATTACCAAGTTGGGATACGTTCTCTCCACAACTAGCAGAGGCAGATACGCCACTGGGTGATCCGGTTCCTGAGGAAGAACGCACAGATATTGAAGGGACTAAATACAACTGCTCAACTACTTCTTATTCATTAACTGAAACTCCTGATAAGATAACCACATTAAATCCAGACGTAGAGGTGCTTTATGTTGGTTCATTACTACAAGGTGATGGTCATCTGGATGGGATAGGATCTCTTGCAGAACTTCCGATACGACAACGAGCTCCAATAGAATTAACATTAGATTTACTTACAAGCGGCAATAATCAAACGGTAGAAAATCCTACCGTTTCTACAATAAATCAAGCCATAGGTGAACTTATCGGTAAGGCAGATGCTGCTGGGCACAAATCAGGTGGGAATATTTATTATACATCTGAAATCACCCATTCCTTAGAACAAGCATCTTTGAAAATGGGTCTTTCTGCTAGCTACATGGGTGCTACAATTAAGGCGAGCCTTAGTTCCAATTTCTCACAAGAAAAAAGAACGATTACCGCCTATTTTGCTCAGCAAATGTTCACCGCATCGATGGTACTTCCCCAATATCCTGAAGATGTATTTAGTGAAGAATTTACTCAGGATCTACTTGATCGGGAAAAAAAAGAAGGGAGAATGGGACCTAACAATCTTCCGGTCTATATTTCCAGCATAGTATATGGTCGAATCATGATGTTTTCATTTACTTCTACTTCTACGGAAGCCAAAATTCAGGCAACGCTGAATGCAATGTACAATAGTGGAGAATTTGGAGGAGAACTGGATACTGAACTTCAATCTGTCCTGGATAATGCCGAAATCAGTGTGGTAACAGTAGGTGGTGATGCAGAACATGCATTGAGCCTTATCCGTGAAAATAATCTTGCTTCATTTTTTACTAAAGACGCTCCATTAACAAGTGCAAGACCAATTTCCTATACAGTCCGTAATCTTAAAGATAATGTTATCGCGCGCGTAAGTGAAACAACCGAATACAACCTCAAAGAATGTAATGTAGCAGAGCCAACTGGTGCAGAATACACTATTAAGCTTACACGCATTGAAGCGCTTTCATTCTCAGATATTGATTTATCACCAAATTGGGCGGAGATAGCTTATGAGTTTTATTTAGAAGATTTAGCTGGCCCAGAAGACGCTGCTCATATAGATGTTTTACGTTGGTTATCTATAAAAAATAAGGAGTTTATTGATATAAAGACCCAGGATGAATCAGGGATTCTGATTAAAATTGTTGATCCACCTGTATTTAATAATGTTCCACTGCATCTTGATGGTAGAGATCGTATAAGAATATATGGAAATCTTTGGGATTGTGTACAAATAGGAACAACTCCAGTATGGGTAAAAGGCAAAGAATATAACTTTAATCGTTTATTTAAAGAAGGCGCTGGATTGCCTTTTGATGATAATCAAACACGTCAGTTTTCTATTACTAGTCAGGTTAATAGTGGCAACCAATTTAAACTTTGGGGAAATTATACAAGAACAAAGTTGCTTTTTGATTAGGGGATTTAAAAATTCCATTATTAAAATGAACTATACCCTTTCAGGATTTTAGTAATGAAGTAAATAAAAAATCTAACTATTAATGATTGTGTAGTTAATAGTTGGATTTTAAAGAGCCAGTTCAGAGGAAGCATTTTCCTTTGATTGGCTCTTTTTGCTTTAATTCTCAAATATGAATTGTTGCTGAATTACTCAAAAATAATTATCCTTTCGGTTCATATTTCTTATTTTAAATATGTGTACATTTCGTTAAATGGATCCCCAATGGCGGCAAGGCATTAAGCGCCTTGTATTCCTTTTCCGGAACATTTGATACTAATTCCACATTTACCTAAGGACGATTATTAACCTCCTCCTATATAAAATGTGAAGAAGTGTAGATGATATCAAATATCAGTTGATGCTTTAATCAATGGAATCAAATTAAGAATTCTATATACTAACGATCATGAACAAGGAAAAATGGAGCACGGTGGTTATTGGTGCCGGTCAGGCTGGCTTGGCAACTGGATATTTTTTGAGTCAAATCAAGGAAGATTTTGTGATTTTAGATCAGGGTAGTCACATTGGTGATGCATGGCGGAATAGGTGGGATTCCTTGAAACTATTTACGCCTGCTCAGCATGACGGTCTCCCCGGTTTCCCGTTTCCAGCATCTCATGGTGCTTTACCCACAAAAGACGAAATGGCTGATTACCTGGAAAATTATGCAGCCAAATTTTCAATTCCTGTTCAATTAAATACAAAAGTAGTTAAGCTGTCCAAAGCTCCAAAAGGGTATGAGATTAATACTTCAAACGGTATGTTGTTTGCTGACCATGTTATCGTAACAACAGGAACCAATCCAGTTCCATATATCCCGGATTTCGCAAAAGATATTGACCAAAAAATCATTCAAATACACTCTTCCCAGTTTAAGAATCCTGAAGCACTGCCATCGTCAAGCACATTGGTTGTAGGAGCAGGAACGTCGGGTGTTGAAATAGCCTTAGAACTTTCCAAAAGCAGAACCACCATAATTTCCGGGCATCCGACACCACACATTCCTGATTTTATTTTTCAATATGTTGGCAAAATTTACTGGTGGTTTGCACACAATATTTTAACACTCAACACACCGATTGGGCGCAAAGTCAGACCAAAAATCCTCTCTGGAGGAGGACCATTGATTAATATCTCTTTTGACGAGATCACGACAGCAGGAGTTCAGCCAATAAATCGACTTGTCGGAACAAAAAATGGATTACCACAATTGCAGAGCGGTGAAACTATTGATGTTTCTTCAATTGTATGGGCAACTGGTTATCAACCTGACTTTTCATGGATCAACCTGGATGTGACAGATGAAACAGGATGGCCAAAGACGAGAAGAGGAGTTGTTGAACAATTCAAAGGACTTTATTTTGTCGGGATGTTATTTCAATTTGGGTTGACTTCAGGACTTGTCGGAGGAGTAGGAAGAGATGCCGCATATGTTGTTAATCATTTGAAAAAAACAAAATAGTTTTCCTCCTATCCAATCAAATTTTTCCTTCTGAGTAGCGGACACCTATTGAATTTATATATTTTAAAAATTGCATTCGATCAAATGCAATAAATAGGATCATTAACGTGAACGGAACAAAGATTACATAATTAATTTATGTTGAGATTTTTCCTAATCGGATTCCATCATCATAACTACTATTTTTACAAAAATTCAGGATGAAGGGGTAGCCATTCTCAGCTGAATAGTCACATGCCGTTATTTTATGAAAAAACAATCTGAAGAACATAAAAGACTAGAAGAAAACTATACTAAAAAGAAGGATTGGCAGCGCTGGGGGCCTTATTTGAGTGAACGCCAGTGGGGCACAGTACGTGAAGATTATAGTGCTTTAGGAAAGGCGTGGGATTATTTTACCCACGATCATTCCAGAAGCAGGACATACCGTTGGGGTGAGGATGGGATTGCGGGCATTTCAGACCGGTATTGTAATATTTGTTTTGCGATATGTTTATGGAATGGAAAGGATCCCATTTTAAAGGAGCGGTTGTTTGGATTATCGGGTCCTGAAGGCAACCATGGTGAAGATGTTAAAGAGTTGTACTATTACCTGGACAATACGCCTACGCATTCCTACATGAAATATTTGTACAAATATCCAGTAAATGAGTACCCCTATTCACTATTAGTCGATGAAAACAAAAGAATAGGGAAAGGTGATTTGGAATTTGAAGTGCTGGATACGGGCGTTATGGATAATGATGAATATTTCGACATCGTTACTGAATATGCGAAAGCCGATAACGAAGACATCCTGATCAAAATAACCATCAGCAACAGGAGTGAAAAAGCCGCTGAGCTGCATCTCTTGCCTACACTGTGGATTCGTAATTTCTGGAGTTTTAAGGAGATGCCTGTAAAACCGATCATAAAAAAGCATCTACAGCATAATAAACCTCATGTGTCCATTAACCATCCTTATGTAGGTGATTACAAATTGTATTTCGAAGAAGCATCAGCTTTGTTATTTACTGAAAATGAAACAAACAAAGAGAAGATTTTCAAGACGCCTAACGACCATCCGTTCAAAAAGGATTTATTTCATAGTGCAATTATCAATAATGATTTATCCCTTGCAACCAAAAACAATGAAGGCACCAAATTTTCCCCTTTATATAAATTGATTATTGAGGGAGGAGAATCTGTTTCAATCAAATTAAGATTAGTAAACTCAAAATTGGATTCCCCTTTTGATTCCAATTTTGACCGTATTTTCCAGGAACGTGAAAATGAGTGTTCAAAGTTTTATGAGTCGGTTTTAAACAAAGTAGAAAAGCCGTTTGCGCAAATTCAAAGGCAGGCTTTTGCCGGGCTTTTATGGTCAAAACAATATTATAATTACGAAGTGGAAGCCTGGTTGCAAGGTGATCCTAAAGGTGCTGCACCGCCAAAAGAAAGATTAAAAGGAAGAAATAGTGAATGGTTAACTCTTAGAAACCATGATGTCCTTTCCATGCCGGATAAGTGGGAATACCCCTGGTATGCGGCCTGGGACTCTGCTTTTCATTGTATTCCATTTGCCCTTATTGATCCTGATTTTGCAAAAGAGCAGCTCTTACTTTTTACAAGAGAATGGTATATGGCTCCCAATGGTCAAATCCCAGCCTATGAATGGACCTTTAGCAATGTAAATCCTCCCGTACAGGCATGGGCAACCATGGAGGTTTACAAAATCGAAAAGAGTAAAAAAGGCATAGGGGACATTAAGTTTTTAAAACGCATGTTCAATAAACTTGCGCTTAATTTTACCTGGTGGGTCAATAGGCTTGATAGTAGCCAAAATAATGTTTTTGAAGGGGGCTTTCTAGGATTAGACAACATTGGGGTATTTGATCGGAGTCATGGAATTCCAGGCAAAGGGGTGCTTGAGCAAGTTGACGGAACTTCATGGATGGCCCTCTATTGTTTGGATATGTTAGAAATGAGTTTGGAAATTGCCATGCAGGATGATGCTTATGAAGATATGGCCACTAAATATTTCGGACACTTTGTGTTTATCGCTGAAGCGTTAAATAAAATAAGCCAGGAATATGTTGGTACCTGGGATGAAAAGGAAGGATTTTTTTATGATAAACTAGTTCTCCCGAATGAAACGTATATACCAATAAAGGTAAGGTCAATAGCAGGATTATTATCGATGGCTGCTGTGCTTTGTATAAAAAAAGAAACGCTGGACAGGTTGCCTAAATTTAAACGCAGTGTAGTTTGGTTTAAAAAATACAGACGAGACACCTTGAAATTTCCAGTTATACAAGAATATGTGGAGGGAGGGGATTTGCTCTTATCTTTAGTGCCTAAAGATCGTATGAAACAATTAATGAAGACTTTCCTTGATGAAAAAGAATTTCTAAGTAACTATGGAATACGGTCCTTATCAAAAGTGCATGAAAAACCATATAACATTATTATTGATGGAATCAAGTATGGTATTAATTATGAACCTGCTGAATCATCCTCTGGACTATTTGGTGGTAATTCAAACTGGCGTGGTCCCATATGGATGCCCTTAAATTATTTGTTTATTATAGCCTTACGGGAATATTATAATTATAGTGGTGATCAGTTAAAATTTGAATACCCTACGGGGAGCAAGCAATTTCTTGATTTGAATCAAATTAGCGTCGAATTAAGTAAAAGGCTTATTAAAATATTCGAAAAAGATCAGCAAGGGAACAGGCCTATTCATGAATTGCACAAACAACAATATAAAGAAAAGCATTTCCAGGATCTGGTGTTATTCTATGAATATTTTCATGGGGATACAGGAAGGGGAGTAGGCGCTTCTCATCAAACAGGTTGGACAGCCCTGGTGGCTAATTTAATTGATGAAATAGGTTTGCAAACATGATATTAGAAAACAAATTGAATACTTATGAAAGCAGTTGTTTATACAAAATACGGATCTCCTGATGTACTTCAGATCAAAGAAGTTGAAAAGCCAAAGCCAAAAGAAAATGAACTGCTAGTACACGTTCATGCTACCTCCGTAAATCGCACAGATTGCGCCAATATAAGTGCAAAACCATTTATCATGCGCTTTTCACTAGGTCTTTTCAAACCTGTAAAGCAAATACCCGGAACTGAGTTTTCAGGAGTAGTGGATTCTATTGGAAGTGAAGTGAAGACATTTGCCGTCGGGGATAAAGTATTTGGGTTTGATGATGGTATACTAGGATCTTATGCAGAATACCTGGTTATCTCAGAAGAAAAGGCAATTTCGCTCATGCCAAAGGATATTTCATTCGAACAGGCGGCGGCAAGCATCGAAGGCGCACATTATGCATATAATACAATGAATAAGGTCGATCTTAAAGTCGGGGATAAAGTCATGGTTAACGGTGCATCTGGTGGTATCGGTTCAGCGGCGGTTCAATTGCTTAAATATTTTGGTGCTGAAATAACTGCAGTTTGTGATACGAAAAATATTGAATTGATCAGATCACTCGGTGCAGGCAAAGTTATAGACTATACGAAAGAAGATTTTACCTTAGATTCAGACAAGTACGACTATGTTTTTGACACTGTTGGCAAAAGTACCTTTGGCAAATGCGTTCGCATATTAAAACCAGGAGGAGCTTATATCTCTTCAGAATTGGGCCCGTGGATTCAAAATATATACTATTCACTCATTACGCTCATATTTGGAAG
>JAHEMV010000714.1 GCA_024643455.1 Cytophagales bacterium | reverse complement strand
ACTAATATCTCGAGAATCCGCTGTACATCCCCCCGCTTCTTTGATCGTGTATATAACTTACCGTCTGAGTATGTCCCTGCTCCCCCTTCACCAAAACAGTAATTGGAATCAGGATTAACTATTTCCATTTTATTAATAGCGGCCAGATCATGCCGTCTTGCTTGAACATCATTACCACGCTCAAGAATAACAGGCTTAATACCTAATTCAATTAACCGCAAACCAGCAAACAGTCCCGCAGGTCCGCTGCCTACAATAATAACAGGTCGTGCAGTGCTTACATCTTTATAATGAAATTCAGATGGAGGTTGGTAATCATTTCTATCGGTTATTTCACAAAGGACGCGAACAATTACTTTTTTAGAGCGTGCATCAATAGATCGCTTAATAGGCTTAATTATCTGTGCTCCATCTTGGGAAATGCCAAGTTTGGAATAAAGAATACCAGGAAATTGTACATCATCAAATGCTTCCTGAGGAGTAAGTGTAATTTCTTTTTTCATTGGGAAGGTTTTTATCCTTCAAATTTTAATGAATAGCAAAACTACTTAAATGAAAACACATGGCCGATATTCAAGCCAAAATGAAAACTTGCCACAAACTTTGATTTATTCAAATCTTCAAAATATTGTGAATAAGTCTCATCCATGTCAAAATTTCGATATCCTAAATCACCACTAATAAAAGTATCGAGGGTAAAGCCAGAACCACTTTTACGTTTCAAAATTCTATACCCAATCAAAACTCCATATTCAAATCGTTGTTCTAACGAATTCGCTGTAAAAACATTATCTGGATTTTGATTAACACTGAAATTGGTAAAGTGACCAATATTTGTAAACCGTACCTCTTGGCCAAAGTACCACATCCCAGCTTTCAGTCGATTATAAAATTTCTGACGGATCGCCATTGAATAACCCCGCTCATAATCTTTTCCTACAGGAATATCCATGTCTGCTTTAAAGAAAGGATTTCGAAAACCGATGAATTCAAACTCATGTCCTAATCGCTCTTGCATATAAAACTCTGCAGCGATTGGGAATCTGCCGGCAAACATAAACATTGGGTTTCCAGCAACAATCAGCCCTCTAAATTCATTGAAGCGCTCGTCAAAATACCGAACTTTATTTTTCTTGTTGATGGAAGAAACTGTGGCCTTATTATTAGCAAGCATACTAATTTCTTCCCCCACATGTTGGTTATTGTAAAACGGTTTATAATATCCGGATAGCTTTCCATCAGTCTCATAAATTTCCCAGGTCCCCACTTTTTTATCACCCTCCATAAATCCTTTTGTTTGTACAGAACCATTTGGATAATACCCTGTATAATTTCCCTTTCCATTTACATAGTCGCAAGTACCCTCGACATTACCATCTTCATAATAAAATTGCCAAATTCCTTCCCGTAGATCCGCTTCAATTTTTCCTTCAGATCGTAACGAACCATCACTATAATATTCTTTATACACACCGGTACCCTTATTAAAATCGATAACACTTTTTAATTTCCCTTCGGATGTATAGGCGGTCCATACACCATTCTTCACGCCTAATAAATAAATCCCAGTATTACTCACACCGCCATCTTCAAAATAAGATGTCCATGTACCGATTGGTAATCCGTCTTCATAATTACTTTTTAGTTGAAGGGAGCCTGTAGCATGAAATGATTTCCATTCACCATGCTTCTTTCCATTTTTGTATTCCCCCTCACTTAATAGCGCTCCATTTTCACCAAAGTACCGCCAATATCCCACTTGGGTAGTTCCGGTTTTTGGCCCCTCAGCAATCACTTTTCCATCCTGTCCAAATTCCGTGTACCTCCCAAAATCATCCGCATACTCTATTTCACCTTTTCTTTTCCCATCCTCATAATAATACGACCAATGGCCAACGTGCTTATTTTTTTCAAACTCCCCCTCTTCTTTTAATGCACCATTTTCATAATACAACTTCCACAATCCTTCACGTTCCTTACCGTTGATGGAACCTTCCATACTTTTCTTACCACTCTCATAAAAATATTCCCATACGCCAAAAC
>JAHEMV010000262.1 GCA_024643455.1 Cytophagales bacterium | reverse complement strand
GACTAGTTAGAGATCCAGAAACTACCAATTGCCTTTTTACAGCCTGAGATTCGTTTAATTCAAACTTAATCTTGCCTTCTTGCTCGACAAAATTAATTACTGAACCTTTATTGGCCATTCCAGGGGAGTCGGAGACAATCAAAATTGGTTTTGAAGATGTTTGACTATCGATTTGTCCTAAATTATCCACTACATTTTCCGACACAAAGAGGATATTGCAGTCACCAATTTCGCCAATAGATCCATATTTTTTTACTTCGAGGGTCTGACCGGTTCCGGTTTTTTTCTTTGAATCTGCCATGGCATTTAAGGATTCCAAAACCTGAGAATTACCGATTACTCCGATTACAAATTTATCAGCATGATAACTGTCGGGCCATTTGATATACTTTGTGAAGTTGTATATAAACAAGCTTTGGTATTTTTCTTTTTGCGCAAACCCAACGCTACAAAGTATTAAGAATGTACAAGTTAAAAAAAGAAATTTTTTCATACAGGTTAATCGCTTTTTGTAATCGAATAATAGTGTACTTATTACCCTATTATTATTTTACAAATATTTATAATTTCTAATTAATTCATCGTTTTATACAATTGTAACCGGTACGCATGTAATAAATGCATAAAATACTTAAATATCCATGAAAGGAATATTAGATATAATTCAAAAATGTCCCCAATGCCTCTCCACATTTTTTAAGGTTAATTAGTGCTATTTTATTTATCATCTTTTAATGCCTAAACTAAGACATGTTGAAGCTATTATATTGAAGTTTTGATCATACACTACACTTTTAATTGTTATTTTAAGTGAAATGAATTGTAATAATTGAAATCAGTTAAACAGAATAAAAAAAAATTGGTTACTAAAGCTGACGTAATAAATGAATTATAAATACTTTGAGTCTTGGATTAAAATAAACATTTAACCGAAATTCGATTTTTGTTACGTTTAAAAATACTACCTGCATAAAAAATAGATTCCAGATGCACTTTCTCTTAACCCTATGGTAAAAAACTTTAGCAATAGAATCAAAGAATATAATAATTCTGGTTTTGGCAATAAACCAGATCATCAGCCCGAACGACTGATCAACCAGGATGGTAGTTTAAATGTAAAAAAGACTGGATTGAGCTTTTTTGACCATTTCAGCATATTTCACTTCCTTGTTTCTACAAACTGGTTTACTTTTAATTTACTGGTTGTGGCCACCTATGCATTGGTAAATTTATTATTTGGCCTGCTCTATTGGGGAATCGGTGTAGATAAACTGGGTATTCAGCTATATTCTCCGATGGAAGATCTTTTGGAATCCATTTATTTCAGTGCACAGACTTTTTCTACTGTGGGTTATGGTCGAGCCAATCCAAGCAGTCACCTAACCAATTTTATAGCCTTGTCTGAGATGTTAGTAGGCATGATGTACCTGGCCCTTGCTGCTGGTTTGTTATTTGCTCGTTTTTCTCGTCCTGTAGCGAAAATCGTATTTAGCAATAAAGCCTTGGTTTCACCTTACAAAGACCACAAAGGACTGATGTTTCGACTTTCAAATGCAAAAACCAATCTTTTGCTCGATGTAGAAGTTAAACTTTTACTGGTAATGAATGTAATTGAAAATGGCAAAGAGGTTAGAAAATTTTATGACCTGGATTTAGAAATGTCGTTGATCAATATTTTTGCACTGACGTGGACGGTTGTTCATCCACTTGTTGAAGAAAGCCCGCTTTATAATTTCGATAAAGAAAAGCTCAATAAATCCAAGGCCGAATTCATGGTCCTGGTAAAAGGGTATAACAATACGCTTTCCCAATCAGTTCATTCACGAACCTCCTACAAATATTTTGATATTGAATGGGATGCCAAATTTAGTCCAATATTTGAGTACAAAAATGGAAATACAATAGTACCAGTCAATAAAATAGGCCAATTTGAAAAACTATCTAGTATTGATTCGAGGTAGTGCAAAATAGGATGTTAAACTTTGCAAAGAACTTCTTTTGGTTTTTTCATCCACCATTTCAAAATTCGTAAAGCCCGCAATGTGTTCATCCGGCTTGGCTGACCAGTTTTTTCCATTTCAAAAAACATTTGACCTGAGTGCTTATTTTGCAATGGCCACTTACCTTGTTTTTCCTTTTTTCGCAATAAAGTTATGGCATCACAAAACCGTGGGTCGTGTGGCATATTAATTTTTTGAAAATAATCCAGTGAACGCATTACATCATATTTCCATCTAGGAGGAAAGGAAAAGAGCGTCATGCGTCGATCGACTATTGCCTGGGTTTTATGTGATTTAAATAAATGATGTTGCAGTAAAAATTCGTGGGCTTCCGTCGTTGCCTTTTTGATCAGTTCAGCATCTTTACTATTTGTTTTTTTTTCATAAAAATGGAGTGCTTCCAAAGCCATGATTGTCGTGTGAAATGAACTATGGGTGGCGCCATTAAATCGTTGGCAATTCCATCCTCCATCTTCCATTTGCTGATTCAATAAAAATTCTTTTACTCGTTCGACTCTTGGATCGTCAATTTCAAAATAAATCAGCAAAGCCAATGTCATTGCTGACACACAAGTCTCACTATGTTTTTGCGATTTCCAATGATTGATCCCCCCATCTTTATAAAATCCATGCTCCAGAAGCGTTTTAACTCCTTTCTTTGCTTGTGAATTATTCTCAGGTAGCCCCAGCTCCATAAGGGTCATCAGCGTATAATGTGTTGAAATCCATTTGGGACTGTAAAAGCCGCCACCCCATATTCCAGAATCTTCCTGAAAGCTAAGAAACTTGCTCCCCCAACCTGTGTATTGAATCGGTTCTTGCAAAACAACCAATTCCTCTCCAGTGATATCCAACAAATCTCTAGCCGTTTGAAACTGAATGGAAGGATCTCCCAGCATCAGCCATTTGATTATTTCTGAATCCATTGGAAAGCTCTTTAGTTAGAGAACAGGGAATCTATTTAAATTGGTTCCAATGACGCTCAATTTGGAATCGATCTAATCAGGGCAATTTAGAACCTTTGGCAACCCACCACGGATGTACTTCAAATAACATCCGCTTCTTTTGAATTGCCGGATCGGTATATACAAGCGATTCTGCCTCTTCCAGGCTTACACAATCCATTACAAAAATACCTCGTAAATCTCCATCATCGCCCATAGGACCAGCCATGACGATCTTACCTTCTTTAGCCAGGCGGCTAATATTATCCAAATGTGCTTGCTGGATTTCTGCTACTATAGCAGAGTCTAAATATTCGCGATCTGGATTTGCTAAAAGCAATACCATATAATACTTTTTCATGATGTAGGTAGTATCCCCATCTGTATATTCAAATTCCTCCTGGGCCTGAACTTGCATCACGATTTCCAGTAAAAGGAAGGATAAGATCAATATTTTTTTCATCCGATTTATGGTTATTTCAATTATTACTGCTTTAAAGTTTTACTACCACTTTTCCTGTAGTATTTCCGGTTTGAAACAACTTTACTGCATCTTTAAGATTTGCAAATTCAAAAGTGTGTCCAACGACAGGTTTACCCAAATCCAATTTACTTAACTCTCCAAGAATCTTATGAAGCAATTCCGCATTTTCATAAAGGTAAATCAGGTTAAAACCCATAACCGATTTATTTTGCTCAATCATTTTTTGTGGATCCAGTTTGGGTCGTTTGTAAAACTGCCATACTAATTTAAGGTAATTAGGTTTTGCACCGGTCTGAGCATATCTCGCAGAACCGTATACAATCATTCTGCCCTCCGATGCCATCGATACATAACTATCCATCAAAATTTGTCCGCCAACGCATTCCATAACAATATTAAGGTTCCTGTCTCCCAGGTTTCTCTTTAGATCCGCTCTAAAGTTCTTACTCCGCACCATACCCCGATCATACCCTTCACTTTCAAGAAACTTAAGTTTTGAGGAGCTGCCGACACTTCCAATAGTAAATGCACCAAATTGCTTTGCAATTCTGTTTGCCCATATGCCAACTCCACCCGCAGCACTTTGTACCAATACAGTATGGCCTTTTTTCAGATTTCCCAATTCGATTAAGGCATAATATGCAGTGAGTACTTGTACAAGATAGGCCGCTCCTTCATCAAAATTCCATGATCCGGGAAGTGGAATCACGTATCGAAAATCAATATTTAAATGAGAAGTGTATCCCCCAAATTTGGTAACACCCATCACGGCGTCTCCTACTTTAACATTTACTACATCTTTTCCAGCCTTGCTAACCACGCCAGAAAACTCCAAACCTGGAATAAAGGATCCTTTTGGTGTGGCACCATACAAGCCATACATAGCAAAAATATCAGCAAAATTAAATCCTATGGCCTTTACTTCAATTTGAACCTCATTGGATTCCGGTTCTTCAAGAGACTCATCTACCAATTTCAGGTTGTCAATTGACCCAGCTTTAGGCATCAAACGCCATGATCTTCGTTGCATTTTTAAGTGGTTTTATTGGAATAATGGTTATAGTTTAAGTACGAAAATAAACATTTTTAATTGGAGAAAAACATATTGAACTAAGGATCAGCTAAATCATTCAACTAAAAGAGATGATGAAATTGTAGTTTGATTTATCGAATAATACTTAAGTCTACCATGATTTCATTTCATAGCAAGGGATCATTCATGACTTGGTTTCATTATCATTGAAAAAACTGTTTCAAAAAAATTAATATCCAATAATAAATATGCCCATATTAACATTTTGAAATATAATTACTATCTTTCTTACTAATAAATTCATATATCCAAAACTTTAATCCTTTTGTTTTATGGAATATATTGTATCAATAAGGCTTTCATAATTAGTAGCTTTATTGTTGATTATTAACATAACTAAACCAATCATTAACCAATGAACCATCAATTTGAAACAATTGAGTTTGATGCCCACGATGGTGTAAAGTGCAATTTAAAACACCTTATTAATGAAAATACCAGTAAAGGACCTGTATTATTGGTTCATGGAGCAGGTGTCCGTGCGAATATTTTCAATCCTCCGACGCAACAAAATCTCATTTTTCAGCTCGCCAACGATGGATATGATGTCTGGCTTGAAAACTGGAGGGGTAGTATTGACCTGAAACCCAATCATTGGGATCTTGACCAGGTAGCCTTAAATGATCACCCGGCGGCAGTAAAAAAAGTGGTGGAAATTACTGGGAGAAACGAAATAAAAGCCATTATCCACTGCCAGGGAAGCACAAGTTTCATGATTTCAGCGGTACTTGGCCTGGTACCGGAAGTCAAAACCATAATCAGCAATGCCGTATCGCTTCATCCAGTTGTATCCAGTTACTCCATAGTTAAAATTGACTACTACCTCCCTTTTGTCAAGCTCATTTACCAATACCTCAATCCTGCCTGGGGTCTCCATGCACCAGATTTCAAAGCAAAGGTGCTCCGTTTACTCGTTGCAGCTACGCATTGGGAAAAAGACACCTTAGTCGGAAAATTCGTAAGCTTCACTTATGGTGCAGGATTTCCAGCCTTATGGTTACTGGAAAACCTGGATGAAAAAACCATGGATTGGATTCAGTACGAATTTGCTGAAGTACCTCTTACTTTTTTTGACCATATCAAAAAATGCATTCATAAAGGAGTTCTGATGCCCTTCGATCCCGCTCATCGTAATAATACCTACCTGGATGCTCCACCTAAAACAAATGCGAGAATCATCCTTTTCGGAGGAGAACAAAACCTGTGTTTTCATCCGGAAAGCCAGCGAAACACTTTCAATTACCTTGAGACTATCAACCCAGGATATCATGCGCTGCATATGCTTGATGGGTATAGTCATCTGGATGTCTTTCTGGGTAAAAATGCCAACAAAGAGGTCTTCCCCATTATGATCAATGAACTTAACCAAAACTAAAAATGGCCATACCAAAACGAATCAAACGATATGAAGGGCGCTATGCCCTCGTCGATAACATCCCTTATCAAATGCCTGTGAGTGCTAAAAACTCACCTGCGCTAATGGCCGGATTTGCCTGTGACTGGGAAAAAGCAAATGCCTTGCTGCCGGGAAACGAAATCCATGCCATGAAGTTGCCCAATGGAAAAGCGGCACTATTAGTCACTGTAATCAATTACCTGGATACCAGCATTGGCAAATACATCGAATACAGTATCGCAATAGGATGTACACATGGCAGCAAACCTGCACCTCCTATTCTAAATGCATTGATGATGAAAACATATGGCACCGGTCAGTATATTCTGGATCTTCCGGTAAGCTCTGAAATCTCTGTGAAAGGAGGTAAAGGTATATGGGGCATGCCAAAGCATAAGGCCAATCTGGATTTCAAAATTGAAGATGACATGGTGAGTAGTCAATATGAAAAGGATGGACAATTTGCTTTTCGTATTGAGATTACCAGGCCAAAATCCTCCTCCTTAAAACTCAAAATAGGCACTGTAAATTATTGCCGCTTTCGAAACATGCTTATGGCATCTTATATTTATTTTAACACTAAAGCCGGAGTAAACCTTTTCAGCAAAGCCAAAGCGAACCTGTATATTGGTGACCATCCCAGGGTGTCTTTCTTAAGAGATATTGACATCAATCCCGATCCATTTTTTACCATGTATATGCCCCAGGCAAATGGGATTCTTGATGATCATTTCGATTGCTGGTTTATGACTTATGACGAACCTCCCAAAACCATGCCTGAAGGTCTGGAAAGTATTTTTCATCTTGGTCTCAATGAAGATTGGCTTACCCCTCCTTCTAAAGATTATAAAAAATACCAGATATGAAACAGCTATTAACCTTTAACAAATTGTTATTATTCGCCTGCACATCCATGTATTTTGGGACAGGCTGGTCATTGGTATTATTTTCTTTTCCCGTTGCCCCGGAACTTACTCCTGACAACTATTATATGCAATTTGTACCCCAGGTACATGCTGCTACGCAATTTTTTACCTACATGACTATGGTCATGATGGCATGCTGCATCCTGTTTATTATTAGCGAATGGAAAACCCCCATCAAATGGTATCCAATTGTTGTTCTGGCATTGGTGATTTTGGCCACATTACTCACCATTTATTTCATATTTAAATACAACGAATTGATGGAAGCTGGCATTACCGATCCAATCAAATTACAGGAGATATTAAATAAATGGATGAATCTCAATATCATCAGGGTGAGCCTATGGACCCTCCAATGGCTGACCATGGCAATTTACTTTTTCCGTATAGACCTTAAGCTAAGTCAGAAGCATGAATAAATACCTAAATCCATTAGTTATCGCCATTTCCATCGCAACCATACTTTCCGGATTGGTACAGATGATTTCTCCACAAACTGTTTTGACATTTATAAAAGGAGACATAACA
>JAHEMV010000261.1 GCA_024643455.1 Cytophagales bacterium | reverse complement strand
GTAACAAAAGGTCTTAACAGAAGATTTTAAACATGAAAAAGTTCAAATTCACTATTCGAGGAAACGAATATGAAGTACATATAAATTCGTTTGAAGATAATATAGCAGAAATAGATGTCAATGGTTCAATCTACCAGGTCGAGCTGGCAGAAGAGGTAAAAACGACAAAAACTCCTAAGTTGGTCAGATCAAAACCTGTTCCGACTTCTGAAGTCAAGCCTAAGCAAGCAGCAGGCATGAGCAAAGTCGAAGCTCCATTGCCTGGCACTATTTTCAAAATAAAAACCAAAGAAGGTGAGACCGTGAAAAAAGGTCAGGTAATCATGATTCTTGAGGCCATGAAAATGGAAAACAACATATTGGCTGAAAAGGATGGAATAATAAATAAAATTCTTGTGGTGGAAGGAAATGCTGTACTGCAGGGAGATATTTTAGCAGAAATCGAATAATTGCTCATGAAAAGATTAGTAACTGTAATTGGAATCATAGCGATTCTTTCCATTATATGGTCTTTCTTCTTAAAAGGAAATACTGAAATCCAATCCAAAACTTCTAAAAGTGAAGTAACTAAAGTGGAAACATTAAACCAGACAAATTCAGTACCTCAGAAGGAGCATGGTGTGATAGCCGGTGTAAAGACGTTCATGAAATATACGGGCTTCAAAAACGTCACGCCTGGTCATTTAGTAATGATTTGTGTTGGACTTTTTTTTATTTTCCTGGCTGTAAAGTACGATTATGAGCCGCTTTTACTAGTGCCTATTGGGACAGGTGTTTTAATTGGGAATATTCCTTTTGTGCTCAATGCCGGACTTCAGGTTGGTATTTATGAAAGCGGTAGTGTACTCAATTACTTATATTTTGGTGTTGTAAAAGGGGTTTATCCACCATTGATTTTTTTAGGTATCGGTGCGATGACTGATTTTTCATCTCTTATCAGTAATCCCAAGCTAGTATTATTAGGTGCAGCAGCGCAACTTGGTATTTTTATAACTTTTTTAGGTGCTTTGGCTTTGGGTTTTAACGGACCAGAGGCTGGAGCTATAGGAATTATTGGTGGTGCAGATGGACCTACGGCTATTTTTCTTTCATCGAAACTGGCAAACGGGATCAATATGCTGGCAGACGGTACTACTGTAAAAAATCTAATAGGACCAATAGCTATTGCAGCCTATTCATATATGGCTTTAGTGCCGGTTATTCAGCCACCAATCATGAAACTACTTACCTCCGATCGAGAGCGCAAAATACGGATGAGGCCACCAAGGGCTGTTTCAAAGGCAGAAAAAATCATGTTTCCTATCATTGGATTATTGTTAACAACATTTATTTCGCCTAGCGCATTACCACTTTTAGGAATGTTGTTCTTTGGGAATATTTTAAAAGAATCCGGAGTAACAGAAAGACTGGCCAACACCGCCCGTACTTCGCTTATTGATATTGTAACCATTTTATTGGGGTTGACTGTTGGCGCTTCAACTCAGGCTGATGTTTTTTTAACGTCCGAATCCATGTTGATCTTCGTATTGGGAGCGCTTTCGTTTATGTTTGCCACAGCAGGTGGTGTTGTATTTGCTAAGGTCATGAATTTATTTATAAAGGAAGGAAATAAAATAAATCCTTTGATTGGAGCTGCTGGAGTGTCTGCAGTGCCGGATAGCGCCAGGGTAGTACAACTTGAAGGATTAAAAGCTGATCCAACCAATCATTTACTCATGCATGCCATGGCACCAAATGTTGCCGGTGTTATTGGTTCGGCAGTAGCTGCTGGTATTTTGTTGAGTTTTTTGGCGTAGCCAAGGATATTCTACATATTTTTAAAGGCTGGCGAAATCCAGCCTTTTTTATGCAAACTGGGGAAATTGATCGATAAACTCGATTGATTTGTTGGTATAATCGACCCTACAAACAAATAGTTGTAAACCATTAGTGAGTGCCAAATACGTTGCTTTATAATACTGATTATAGCTGGACAATTGATCCATGGATTTCTGCGTTAATTTTACCTTGGCGGATTTACATTCCACGACCAGGAAAAGTGCGCCATTTCGGTCATAAACCACCACGTCGCTACGCTTTTGCATTTTGTTGACATTCATTCCATCCTCCACGGAAATGAGCGATTTAGGATATTTCTGGTTGTTTATCAGAAAATGAATCAGGTGCTGACGGACCCATTCTTCAGGAGCAAGTACAATGTATTTCTTTCTTATGATATCAAAAATTGTTGTTTTACCATCAATTTTTTTAATCTTAATATCGAAAGGGGGAAATATTAAATGGTCTTTTTCCATTAGTTTTCTTAAGTGCTAAAATTAATTAAGTATCAATGATTAAAACAACGTATTCTGTTGATTCTTCATCTTCAAATGCATTTATTTGATGGTCAGTTGATATTGAAATTAAATTATGATTACTGAAAACTTACAACCCTGGTTTGTTATAATTGTTGTTTTCATCATATTCCTTTTGATATACAAGGAATATCTGAAAGCTTCTGTAAGTTTTCTTATGGCCGTTTTACTTTTTTCCATTACAGGTATTCTCACACCGACGGAGATTTTGTCTGGATTTTCCAATCAATCTATAGCGAGCATTCTGATGCTCATTTTGATCACTACTGGTTTGAGAAAAAATTTCCAACTGGAAAATCTGTTTGATGTGATATTCAAAAGTGCAAAGACCTATAGGGGGTTTTTAATAAGGATGATGAGTCAGGTGGCAATTTTAAGCTCAGTTATCAACAACACCCCCGTTGTGGCTTTAATGACGCCTTATGTAGTGGATTGGGGAAAGAAAAACAATATTGCCCCTTCAAGGTTGCTCATCCCTCTATCCTATGCAACCATCATGGGTGGGATGATTACTCTAATTGGTACATCTACCACATTGGTGCTTAATGGATTTCTACAGGATTTTAATCACCCTTCTTTATTATTCAATGATTTATTCATTGTAGGCTTATCGGTTACGGTATCTGGTATTTTGTTTATGATGGTGATTGGATACAAGTTGTTGCCTGATCACAAGGATATTTTAAAGACTTATACAGAAAACAAAAGAGAATATATAGCGGAAACTAAAATTCTTCCCAATTCCAAATTAATAGGTAAAACACTTTTAAAAGCAGGGCTTAGAAATTTGAAAGGGGTGTATTTGGTTGAAATATTAAGAGGTGAAAAAATGATTTCACCTGTTGGTCCTGGTGAATTTTTGGAAGAAGGGGATTTGCTTTTTTTCGCTGGTAATACAAATGAAATTGTCGATTTGATTAATTCTGATCTCGGAATTCATTTACCAATGACAGCACGGTCATTTAACAATGATAAAGCAGAGATTGTGGAGGCGGTCTTAAATAATTTTTCAAGTTTAATTGGTAAAACCGTCAAAAAAAGTGATTTCCGAAACCGATACAATGCAGCCATTGTAGCAATACACCGAAATGGAAAAAAAGTTAGTGGTCGAATTGGTGATATAATTCTACAGGCAGGAGATTTACTCATGCTTTATACGGGATCAGATTTTAGAGATCGAGTCGAAATTTACAGAGATTTATTTGTTGTTTCCAAACTTCGAGACATTGTAAAGCCAGGGAACAAAAAGTATTATGCATTGTCATTAATGACAATTTGCGCCATGGTTTTATTGATATTTAGTGAAATCACATTGTTCCCTGCGCTATTGATTATTTTGGGGATTATGATTGGATTTAACCTTATCACGACACAGGACGTGAAAAGAGAATTGGATCTCAATATGATTGCCATCCTTGTATTTTCTTTAGCAATAGGCCAGGCAATCATAAAAACCGATGCTGGAAATATGGTGGCTTTAGAAATAATTAATTTTTTGGAGCCTTTTGGAAAGTTGTCCATCCTTTTAGGATTATTACTTATCACAAATCTGTTAGCTACTTTTATTGGAAACGTTGGGGCAATTTCCATAGCATTTCCTTTAGCTTATTCATTAAGTAACAATTTAGGAGTCGAAGGATATCCATTTTTTCTAACGATTGCATATGCGGCTTCTGCAGCATTCATGACTCCTTTTAGCTATCAAACAAACTTAATAGTTTATGGCCCTGGAGGGTACAAGTTTAAAGATTTTTTTCGTATCGGTTTACCAGTGAATTTGGTTTACTTGGCTGTGGCGATGTCCGTAATTATCTATCGTTACAGGGATATTTTCTTTTAAGCGGAAGGCAACCGGGATGATGATTTAGGTATTTTAACTGTTACCAGGAAAATCAATGCTATAATGAAAAAAGTGCTTAATGCCAACGTACTATTGCGCATAGTTCCTGTCAATTGCTCTACAAATCCATAAACAAAGGTGCCCAACACGATGGATAATTTTTCCAGGACATCATAAAAGCTAAAATAGGAGGTGTAATTTGAAGTATTTGATGGGATTAATTTGGAGTAGGTAGCCCTTGATAGTGATTGGATACCTCCCATCACCATGCCAACCACAAAACCTAAAATATAAAATTGTGTTGCAGTATGTAGAAAATAAGCATAGGCACATACCATGATCCAGATAATTACCATTATGCTTAGAGATACTTTATTGCCTTTCCAACTGGAGATTTTAGCAAATACATAGGAACCTCCGATTGCGACTATTTGTATAATTAGAATGGTAATAATTAAATTTTCGGCGGGCAGTTTTAATTCTTTATCTCCAAACAATGCAGCTAGGTAAATAACAGTTTGAACTCCCATGTTATAAAAGAAGAAAGAAATAAGGTATACCTTCAAATGTCTTAACCCTTTTAAACTTTTAAATACTTTATTGATTTCCTGGTATCCTCTTTGTAACAAATCAATTGTATTGTGAACGAAATGCTGTTCATTAGGTAAAAAATAAAAAGTGATCTGAGCAAAACCAATCCACCAAATTCCTACCATAACAAATGAAATTCGAGTTGCAGCGGATTCATCAGTTAGGCCAATTAATTCTGGCTTTGCAATGGTTATAAGATTAAAAATTAACAAGATAACGCTACCAGCATAACCTAGGGAATACCCTTTTGCACTCACAATATCATAGCGGTCTGGTGTGGTAATAATTGGTAAATAGGCGTTGTAAAAAACCATACTTCCAGCAAAACCAACACTCGCCAATGCGGCAAAGATTATCCCAAATTCAATATTGGCTCCGGTAAAGAAATACAGCATAATACATGAGATCCCTCCCAGGAAAGTGAAGAATTTCATAAATGTCTTTTTCTTTCCACCATAATCTGCGATTCCGGAAAGTATAGGTGAAAGTATAGCAATCAGTAAAAATGAGCAGGACAAACTATAGGAATAAAGTACTGTATTGCTAAGCTTAAAGCCAAAAAACTGAACAAATTCTGAATGAAAAGCATTTTTGGTAACAGCGTTGAAGTATATGGGGAATATTGTTGTAGTAATTACAAGGGAATAGACTGAATTTGCCCAGTCGTACATACACCAGGCATTAATTATTTTTCTATTGTTGATATCAATCATGTAAATAACAAAAAAAGGAGGCTGTAACACAGCCTCCTTTTAAAGATATAAAATCTTATCGGATTCTACTATAATTCAGCTTTTTTACCAGCTGCATACATAAGCTTCCTGGCATTCACATCTCTCATTTTTTGAGTGATATCAACAACGATACCCATTTTAGTTTCGTCATCTACTTTTAGTGAAATCGTTAATTGTTCTTTTTCACTTTCTGCCAGTTTTCCTTTCTCTTCTTCTATGAATTGAATAATACCGTCAATATCTATGAATGCATCATTTGCCTGAATTCTTGGTTCCGAACCAAATTTCTTTGGATCGTTCGGCTTTCCTACATACATATAACTAACAAGTTTTTTCTGTTCAAGTTTTCTAAGTTGTGTAGCTTTAGGAATAGACTGTTTAACCATAATTGTCGATTCCCTAAGTACTGTCGTAACCATGAAAAAGAAGAGAAGCATAAAAATGATATCAGGCAGAGATGCTGTTGGGATATCCTGCGTAATATTCGCTTTTTTCTTAAATTTTGCCATATTAATTTCCTCCTATTTTTGTAGGTTCAGCAATTGAGATATTCATTGGAAAACCATCCCTGGCTCGAGTGTACTTCTCTTCCTGTTCTGGTTTTTTTCTGTCTAAAGCTCTGAAATCATCAGCCGACATTCCAACCCGCTCACCGTATATCTCATAATATGCACCTTGTAATTCATCAAGTATCGATATATAAATATCGTAGCTTGTACCTCTATCAGCTTTGAACGAAATCACTGCTTCTTCAGGATTGTCCGAGGAAGTTTCCACTTTCTGAGACAATGACTTTAATGAAGGAGGAAGTGAGTTATACAAAGCTTGATTCTCCTGATCAATTTTTCCAAAGTTCAATACAAACTCTTTTACCATTTTTCTCAAACCAGTAATATCCTCCATCGGTTCCTCTTCCACCAGAATCCTGTCAGAAGAGTTTACCTGAATCGTAAAGATATTTCTTTTGTTTTTGGTAATATCTGGTGGTGGCTGATTTGGATCCGCCTTAGGTGGTAACGTAATTGTCAGACCTTTATCCGTAGCGATTGTAGTCGTTACAAGGAAAAAGATCAATAGCAAAAACGCTATATCAGCCATTGAGCTTGAATTGACTTCAGGTGATTTTCTTCCTGTTCTAGCCATTATTTTAAAATTTTATTAAACTCTGTATAAACAATACTGATGACTGCTATACCAAGTAAGAAATAAGCCATAATCAGAGAACCTCCAACCATCTTGGACAATTCTGGGCCGACGTTATATTTAGAGTATGCTTGAGTTACTTCACTTCCGGAGAATGCATAAGCAATAAAATAAAGGGCAACAATGGCGAGCACGCCAATTCCTGACTTTAGTAAACTTTGTGGATTTCCGATGGAATTAATCAATGGTAATAATATAGCTGCTAACACAGCAAATATTACCAAAGCATAGGCTAAATAAAGAAATATATCAAATGAATCCATTCGTTATTCTTATTTAAAGTAAGTTAATTATTTAGACAAATTGTGCTTTACAAGCAAGTCAACCAATGAGATGGAAGCATCTTCCATTTGGTTTACCAATGAGTCAATTTTTGTAACGCAATAGTTGTAGAACAATTGAAGGATAAGTGCTACTATAAGACCACCTACTGTAGTCAAAAGAGCAACTTTAATACCACCGGCAACCAAAGCAGGGTTGATATCGTTTGCAGCTGCAATAGCATCGAAAGCACCGATCATACCAATTACAGTTCCCATGAAACCAAGCATTGGACCGATAGAGATGAATAGTGATATCCATACTAATCCTTTTTCCAATCTACCCATTTCTACTGAACCATAAGCGATGATTGATTTTTCAACCATTTCAATTCCTTCAGACATTCTTAACAAACCTTGTGTAAAGATTGAC
>JAHEMV010000713.1 GCA_024643455.1 Cytophagales bacterium | reverse complement strand
CACTTAAGCGCTTGGAATTACTCCGAACTCAGCCAGAATTGAAGGATAATTTGTGGAAAATCGTCAATGCACTACGCAAAGGATTACACGAAAATGGATTTAGCACAGGAAAATCAAATTCTCCAGTTACCCCGGTTGTTTTGAATGGAACAGTAGGCGAAGCGGCAGCTTTGACCAAAGATCTCCGTGAAAATTATGGAATATTTTGCTCAGTAGTAATTTATCCAGTGGTACCTAAAGGCATGATTATCTTGCGTTTGATTCCTACAGCAGTGCATACTTTGGAAGATGTGAGTGAAACAATTTCTGCTTTTGCAGCGATCAAAGAAAAATTAACAAGCGGTGTTTATAAGAATTCTGATCTAGCGATTTCCGTAGGGGAATAAAAAAAAAGATAAAAAAAATGCCCTCTGGATTGAATTAGCAAGTATTTGGGCTATATTAGATTCAAATAAACTTATCATCAACCTAAAAAAAACACTTTTACTATGAGCAAATTTAGTGAAGTAAGAGATTTGATCCTCGGTATGGAGGAAGATTTCGTTAAGTTCTACGACAAAGGCAACCAGGCTGCTGGAACACGAGTAAGAAAAGGAATGCAAGACCTAAAAAACATGGCTCAGGATATCCGTAAGGAAGTTCAGGACAAGAAAAACGCTGGTTGATCCAGATATAAAAAAAGGTGACTAATTAGTCACCTTTTTTTTATTCCTTTTTAGCTTAGAATTCGACCTTATTATTTTTTCGTTCAAGATCTGCCATTCTCATGGAAGGGTCTATTTCAACAGATTTAATTTCATCCTTATTGTGAGCGATTTTAATGGTTTTGGTAACATTCGTCCAAGGCCAATCAGAAGTCATTATTCGTTCAGGCATTCCTTGTTCATTCGCTTTTTCTCCCCTCATGATTACTAGTGGCAAATAAATTTGCTCAGAGCTTCCGTCCTTATAAGTAACAACCAAATCCACAGGCATTGGCATCAATCCAATTCGCTCCAGTGTAATTTCTGTTTCGTTCCCCTGAGGATTTACTGATTTAATGCCGTAATCAATTGTTTTAGTGGTACTTACAAAGTATTCCTTATACCAATCCAACTCCATTCCACTTTCTTTCTCCATGATTCGCACCAAATCATTCACGTTAGGATGCTTAAATTTCCAAGTGTTGAAATAACGTAACATCGCACGATCACGAACCTCGCCTCCGATTACATAGCCCATTTGACCAAGGAATGTCGCGCCTTTGGAATAAGCTGCAGAGCTATAGGCTGAATTGGTATGATAATGATCCGAATGCGTACTCATTGGCTCTTCCAGTCCGGATTTAGCTAATTTGAAATAACCAGAATAAGATCCTTCCAAAGGATTTGAAACTGGAGAAAATATTTCACTCATGGCAAGACTAGAAGCATAACTCGTGAAGCCCTCATCCATCCATGGATAAAGTGATTCATTACTAGCCAAAACTCCATGAAACCAACTATGTGCTAATTCATGTACCATCACTCCTACTAAACTTCTTAAACTCCGCTCCCCTGTGATCAAAGTAGACATGGCATATTCCATTCCACCATCTCCACCTTGAACTACCGAAAACTGCTTGTAGGGATATTGACCGAAATGTTCAGAAAGGTAGCTAATTGCTTTTGGGGTATATTCCTTTAATTTTTCCCAGTTTTCAGAGGTTTTTTCTCCTGGAATAAAAAAGTGGTGAACAATAATACCATTATCCATTCTTACTTGATCATGCTGATAGTTAGGATCAGCAGCCCACATAAAATCATGAACCATCGGCGCTTTAAAATGCCATGTCAAGGTATTTCCTTTTGGGTTTGGAACTTTGACACCAGCATCTTGGTAGCCATGACCAATCTCATTTGGGTTTTGAAGATATCCAGTCCCTCCTATTACATAAGTTTTATCTAGTGTGATTTTCACATCAAAATCTCCCCAAATCCCATAAAACTCACGCCCGATATAAGGATTTGAATGCCATCCCTGCTCATCATAATTTGCCATTTTTGGATACCACTGTGACATCGAATACCGAACACC
>JAHEMV010000712.1 GCA_024643455.1 Cytophagales bacterium | reverse complement strand
TACGTATTCTATAATGATACTTATTTTCAGCCACTTGCCAAGGATGGAAAGGATTTATACCAGGTCGTGTCTATGGAATCGAATTAGTATCACATTATTCCTGGCAGGATTTTAAATCTAGATATTAATTTAAAAGAGCACCAAATAACCTAAGTATAAAATAACCACGTTGTCCTGCTTATGGCAACATGGTTATTTTGTTATTTTTAGCCTGGTTTCGCAGGCATAAAGAATATAAAATTCAAATTGTAAAAGGAAATAAATTTTATTCTAAAATGGTAAATTGAACATTTATCTGCTAACCACACTTAAATACCAGATGTCTAAAAAAATTATCTTAAGGATTCTCATTGGAATTTTTCTCTTCATTATTATTCTGTTGGCTTCTATGCCTCTTGTCGTCCGCAAGATTGCTATTCAGAACAGCAAGGAATGGATAGGAAGAAGCATTAGTCTGGAAAAATTAAAGGTGAATTATTTTACAGGAACTATAAAGCTTATTGATTTCAAAATGTATGAAGCCAATGATACTTCAGTTTTTGTTGGTTTTGATACCCTGATCATAGATACGGAACCATATCGATATATCAGCAATGAAATTGTGATTGAACAGCTTTACTTAAAGGGATTGAATATTTATGTAGCAATGAATGATTCTTCATTCAATTTTGATGACCTGGTTGTATTCCATCAATCCGATACATCTGTTTATGTTGATGATACTATCCCTGGCGAACCTTTGCGATTTGAATTTTCGAACCTCGAACTAAAAGACGCCTTTTTTACCGGAAAAGATCTTACGCTTGATAAGCAGGTGGAATTGAGCAACATCGACTTCTTCATTCCCTTTATCTCCTGGGACCAGGAACATAAAAGTGAGGCGGGTCTGCGTTTTGATTTTAAAAACGGCGGATTTTTTCAATCAAACATAGATATAGATCCCATGGGAGGTGATTTTGAAGCTGATGTCAAGCTAAATGGACTCGACATTTCCGGATATGATGATTTTGTTGCTAAATATGTTAATGTAGGGTCATTTTCAGGCATAACTGATTTGGATGTGAAGCTCGTCGGGAACATAAACAAACCTGAAGAAGCAATTGCGTCAGGATCGTTGCAGCTAAAAGACTTTGAGCTCAAAAATGATGATAAGCCAATTGTGCGAGTAAAAAAAATTAATGTACGCCTGACAGAGGCCAATCTGGCTCAAAATCATTTCTTGATTGATACCATTCAATTTAGTGAGCCATACCTGTATTTTGAAATGTTTGACTCGACCAATAATGTTGTTGAATTAATTAATCAGGCTCTGCCACCAGCTGATAGCTTAGAAGTAAATGCCGTGGAAGACGCTATCGGTGATAATTCATCTTCGGAATTATACTATGCACTCAATAATTTTATCATTAGTAAAGGGATTATTGACATCGTTGATAGACGCACAAGTGAACCATTTAAATATTATCTAAGTGAACTTGAATTATATACTGACTCCATTACAAATACTTCATCCTGGGTGGAAATGCAATCAAATATGGTGCTAAATAAAAGGGGTAAACTGGTTGCTGAAGTTGGGATAAATCCATCAAACCCAATGGATTTTTCAGTCGACTATACAATCACTGATTTTATGCTGAGCGATTTAAATATCTATTCCCGTCACTATATGGGTTTTCCAATTCTGTATGGAGATATGTATTATAAAGCGCATACATCCATATTGAATGGTAAGATCACCAGTGAAAATAAGCTGATTATCCATAATGTAGAACTGGGCAATAAAGGAGGAGGTCTTTACGATCTTCCACTAAAATTTGCCCTGTTTCTTCTGAAGGATAAGGATGGCGTGATTACGCTTGACATACCCGTACGTGGAGACCTCAAAGATCCTAAGGTGAGTTTTGGGAAAATTATATGGAATACATTCAAAAACCTAATTATAAAAGCTGCCGCAGCACCAGTAAAATTACTTTCTGGTTTGATTGGAGCTGATCCAAAAGATATCGAATCCATAGAATACGATTACCTGGATACTGTTTTTACAGAAAAACGTCAAAG
>JAHEMV010000260.1 GCA_024643455.1 Cytophagales bacterium | reverse complement strand
TGACCCAGACGCCCTGGTCATTATAAGCATTATCCCATCCATAATCCTCTCCATCCTGTATGCCAACCACAATATCCAAATCGCCATCCCCTTCATAATCGACATATTTCCATTGGTTGAAGCGGATATTGTTATGAAATTTCTTGAATGTATCGCCAGGGAATAAATCTTCTGGATGGGTTTCAAAGGAAGTTTTGAAATCCAGTAATTCTATTCCAGGTTGTAGAAAACGTGGTTTCCCATCGACATAAGAAATCTGGATGTCTTTGAGGCCATCACCAATTTTAACAGGTGGTTCGAAAGTTGGAAAAGCTTCTCCGCTTCTATTCTCAAAAAAATAAACACCATTGAATGGTACATCCTTACATGAAACCAATAAATCATAATCACCGTCATCATCATAATCCATAGGTAATGGCCATGCCCAGAGACCTACGCCGAGATCGACAACTTGTAAAGTATCTGCATAGGATAAGCGTAAAAAGTCATGACCAGTTCGTATCTCATCTTTTTGAGTCCTTTTTTGACTGCATCCAAAATAAATAAGCAACGAAATACTGAAAAGCAGGTTTCTGAATAAATTCATATCATAGTTTAAAGGTAAATTGATACTATACTAAGTGACAATTTAAAGAAATTAAAGGCTGGTCATCCTTTTTTTTTGACTTTCAATTTTCATTCAACCTCACATTTTACCGTTTCAAATCATAAATATTCTTATTCAGCTAAATAAAATTTATTATATCGTACTGCGTTCATAGCTTTACATCAAATAAAAATATGAAATTATGAAATCGATAAAGCAACTTTTATTCTTATCAATTATAACAATTGCATTGATTTCCTGCTCTAAGGATAATGCAAACGACCCGGCACAGCTTTCTGTAAAGATTGAAGGCGTTTCTTCATCTGTAAGTAATGGTAGAGTCAGCAGTAATGTGGTGATTAGTGAGGCATTGATTGGTGTTACAAAATTCAAGTTAGAAATGGAAGGCGAGGATGATCATCATGACTCATCAAATGGCAATGACTCTGAATCTGGAGATGATGACGGTTCGGACGATGATGATAATGGAGATCATAACAATTCTTCTACTGAGTTTAAAGCTGAAGGGAAATGGATAGTGAACTTACTGGATGGGACAAGTACCCCGGATTTACCTGTCATTGGAATCGAGCCAGGACAATTTACTGAAGCAAAAATTGTATTGTCACCAATCATTGATGATCAATATTCTGTAGTATTTAAAGCAACTTATACAAATGACCTTGGGGAAGAAGTGCCTGTTGAAATCATGCTTTCGAATGAAATCATATTTAAAGTAGAAAATGATGCAGGATTATCATTTAGTGCTGATAAATTAAATGAACTCGTTGTCCAATTGGAACTGGACAAATGGCTTAGTGAAGTTGACCTGAATGCGTTGAAAATGGAAAATGGAAAAATTCGGATCAGTATTGATCACAATGAAGGTGCAATTGATAAAATCAGCATTAATATTAAAGGAAATTGTGGTAGCAGATCCGATGATCATCAGCATAAAAACCACGACTAAGTAAAATGAATTAGCTAAAAAAAGAACCAATCCGGGAATTCCTGATTGGTTCTTTTTTTTGGGAGGTATGGTGAACATACACTTAACATCCCTATCAATTTATTTTAGTTGACCGATCGCTTCAAAAAGTTGTTTGAAGCAACCTGCCTGATCGCCACGGGCTATATCGGGTTGTGTCTTAATGCCGTAATAGTAATCCATAAAATTATCAGAGCTCGTCCAGACGGTCTGGATCATACCCTGGAAATTATCCTTCATGGCTATGGTGGCATTTTTTCTCAAATCAACCATCATCTCCAATTGTTTAGTAGCCAAATCACCGTTTCTCCATGGACATGTTGCTACTCTGAGTCCTTTCATGGCAAACATCACTGCTGAGGGGTCAACGCGTTCGTAATGCCAGTCACAAATCATAACATCCTTAGGAATCAAATCAATGGCGCGATGGGTATTGTTCATGCTTGCTTCCCACATGCCCATGCCCGTTGTTTTTCCATCGAGCAATCGATCGCCCCAAATCCATAGTTCCTGATTTTTCAAAGCCAGATGATTTCGAATTTTTGAAACCTCTCCTGCAAATAGTTCTGCTTTATCTCTACCCGAGCATCTTGGGCATTGATCCTCACCGATGTAGAATACTTCATCCATTCCGGCATGAAAATCTTTAGATTCAAAAACATCCATAATTTCATCGATCAACTCAAATACGATTTTATGCACTCCGGGATGTAAAGGGCAATAGCTTTTACAATATAAGCCATCTTCGTTGGGCCATTTATATTTTTCAGGAAGTACAACGTTGGGTGTTTCATCAAATTCAGTGTATACCCTGAGTAATCCTTCAGCAGAACTAGCCCATGATTGATGGCCCAATAAATTGATTTGGGGGATAAGGTTTATCTGATGCTTTTTGCAAACTGCTACCAGCTTTTTTACATCATCTTTTGAAAGTGCACTGCTATCCCTAAGTTCGGGGTGACTTTGGAATTGATAATTGTAATCGACTCTCAAAATGAGGGTATTTACTTTTTTTGGAGCGAGTTCCTCATCTATAAATTTTACAAATCGGTCTACTCCGTCCACCTTAGGAGCAGCAATACAAAAACCCCGCAAAGGAATAATATCATCCAGAGTTGATTGAGCAAATGAGTGTAATACAAGGAAAAGTAGTGCGGAAAAAATAGTAATCTTTTTCATTTTTCTAATTTTTGTTTAAACATCTTTAATTCATTTTGGTAATGATTCCCAGTTCGGCAATTGAGATAAAGTTTTGATCATTTATTTCATGATCTCCGACAAACTTAATGTATCTCGCAACATGAGGCTCAAATGATTTTTCCTGCAGCACAGGATTGTTCCTGATATTGCTGAATTCGCCTTTAGAAACCGGAGAACCCCAATTTTTACCATCAACGCTTACATAAAATTGGTAAGCTGAAATCGTTCCGTCGAGGTAACGTTGTTGGGTAGGAAGATAATTAAATCCGGAAATGGTTAGTTGTTCACCAAGGTCAATGATTATAGTCTGTGGCAAAGTTGCTTTTGCATCACTTTTCCAGATACTCTTTTCGTTGGCATCAATGGAAAATTTCACATGTGGGTCTTTTTCAGGATCTGGAGAAACTACCATCCATTTAGCTTTACTTATATCAAAATTTGCCGTTGTTGCAGCACTTTGCGCTCCGGATGCCGGATCAACAGCGATAGCAATCAACTGTCCTTTTCCAGTCATTTCAAAATTAGCCATAAACTTTTCGGATGATACGGTTGGCGTACTCATGTCAGAAGTGTAATAAATATCCAGTTCAGTGTCAAACGATTCCATGGATACAATACCATTTTTATCACGGGAAATTACGGGAGGCTCCAGTAGTTTTGGCGCATGGAAAACTTCAATATTCGAAATGGTCGGGCAGGCTTTGGCATCAAGGATATTCAAACGCAATTTACTGGAGGTCACGTTGTCGAACCTTAAAATTCGTTTGTAGCCTATGGTCGTCTGGGACTCAATTTCTTTCCAGTCATTGTTGATCCAGGCATCCAGGGAAAATTTCTTTACCCGTTGTCCTAATGGGATATATTCCTGAACCAGAAATCGGTTGAAGGTGATTTCTTTTCCAAAATCCAAGGTAATGGAGGCATGGATTACATCGTCATCAGTAGCCCAATAGGTTTTTGTATCTCCATCAATCGCCTTTTTTGCATTGTACTGTATAGATTTCCCACGCACATTGGTTGCCTTGATCGCTATATCTTCTGCCAGATTGGTTTCGAAATCTTTTTTGATCACATCGACCATTTTCATCAGATGTTCAATATCATTTTCATGAATCAAGCCACGTGTATCAACTGGAAAATTCAACAGGAATGAGGCATTTCTTCCAATGGAATTGTAGTAAATATCCACCAGTGTTTTTACCGATCGCACTTTATGATCTTCAGATTGATGATAATACCAGCCAGGCCTGATGGAGACATCCACTTCTGCAGGCAGCCAATGGGTGCCATCTTCCTGACCGCTTGTCAGTTCCTTATAATTTGGTGATCCGGGCCAAAACTCATCCCTTCGCAAAATTGACCAGTTTGTTTCACCGGCCCATCCCGATTCATTTCCAACCCATCGCACATCCGGCCCGGCATCGCTGAACATCATGGCATTCGGTTGCAAGTCACGGACGATTTGTCGTGTGTTCGGCCAGTCATAGTAGGTTTTTCGATCCACTTTTCGATCTTCATTAGCGCCTCCATAATAACCAGTGCCTCCATTCGCTCCATCGAACCAAACCTCAAATACATCCCCGTAATTGGTCATTAATTCAGTTAGCTGATTTCTGAAATAGGTAATATATTCATCAGTACCATAAGCGGCATGATTGCGATCCCAGGGTGAAAGATACAGGCCAAGTTTCAAGCCATATTCCTTACAGGCATCTGCGAGTTCCCGGACGACATCACCCTTGCCGTTTTTCCATGGCGAATTTTTGACGGAATGCTCAGTATATGCTGAAGGCCAAAGGCAAAATCCATCGTGATGCTTGGCTGTAAGAATTATACCCTTCATCCCCGCTTCCTTGCAAACGCGAGCCCATTGTCGGGTATCCAATTCTGAAGGATTAAAAAGTTCAGGAGATTCACCTCCAAGGCCCCATTCCATATCCGTAAACGTATTCATATTGAAATGGACAAATGCATAAAATTCCAATTCATGCCATTGAAGCTGCCGTGCTGACGGTAATGGATCAACAGGTTCCGGAGGTGGAGTTTGTTTGCAGGAGAGGAATAGTACTGCTGATATAAAAAATGTTATAATATTTTTACCCATTGCTTTTATCTAAAATGTATAATTATTTTTAAAGTACTTGTGCCCAATTTACCTCACCTCCAAATCATCCTTTTTGGGTAACTTTGGAAATGGGTTGTGTGGTTCCATTTGGTACCAGTAAGCAACGGATGCGATGTCACTCCCCTGGCGCAGATAGCGGCCTTCGCTTCTCCAGCCAATATCCTGTATGGTCACTTTCAAATCCTTATCAAAACGTACCGGATCAGTGATATGCCATCGATATAATCCAAATCGTGTATTGGCTTTGTAACTTCCATCCGGACGGATCACCTGATGTAATCCTGCATAGGGAGTTGAAAATTCCGTGTATTGGCCATTGACATCAAAATTGTACGAGCCACAAAAATAGTCTTCCGTTCCTGTACCGCATATGGTAGGAAATTCCTTATCTCCGTCCATGAAAAATTTTATTTCTCCTTCACCCCACCATCCATTATTATTCACTTGCCAGGCAAGGTATGTACCAACATATTGACCTTTTCCCTTAATTCCATCTATAATGGTGTAGGCCTCTTTATCGGCATCAGGACCTGGTCTTCTGAATTGCGCATGGAAATAAGCTGCTTCTTTTGGGACTTCAGTAAGGGTATAGTCGATCTGATAATACAATCGGGTTGGTTTTACATCTATGTTTTCCATGGTGATTTTACACTTTTTGCGGAAAGGCATTTGCCAATAACTGTTAAAAGCGCGGCCTGGATTTACGCTGATAGCTAAAGAATTTAAGTGCGCATACTCACCCCATCCTGTAGCAAAAAAGTCACCGACAGGGACTTCGACAGAAGGTTCTTTTTCATCGTCCCAATAGATGCGAAATATATAAAATCGATAATTGCCAGTTGGGGTCATCCAGATGTGTTGGATACTACCCGATCCGTCAATTTCAGCCATCGTAAACGTTTGCCCAGGCTCGATGATGATAAATGGACTTACTTTCCATCCTTGTCCTAGTTCTCTGGCTTCATGAGAGGCAGCGCCTTCTCCGAGCTTTGCCATTCCGCCTTTTCCTTTTTCACCTGTGAAATTTTCCGGGGAGATGCTGCGGGTCTTGGCATCGGAAGTCATAAAAAGATTGGATAAATTCGTATTTAATCCATTGAAACTGCTTTGCGCATAAAGGTTGATACTCAATACAGCAAACAGCATTGTAAGAAGTTTTTTCATGGGTTTATTGTTGGATGTTCAAAAATGATTATGTTCTAAATTTAATTAAATTATTCAATAGCCAGAAGTGGATCAAGCCAATTACCTCAATAAATCAATTTTGGTATTATTTGATCACGTACCACGTCCATCCTTTTGCAGGAATTTCAATTTCCAAGTCAAGCTTATAATCTCTGTCAAGCGTATATTTTTTGCTTGAGCCATCATTTTTGCTGATTACAGCAGAATCATTCAATCCTGTATAATACAAATCCACGGATATGTTCTTTGTCATTGGTTCATCTAATGGATTATAAAGCATTAATAGCCCTTTTTCTTCAAGGTCGGGATTTACATGTAACAATCCATCAAAATCCTGACCGTCTGGTCTTCGAATGTGGATTACATCCGAATCGAGAATTGCGCGATGCTTTTTATAGAAATTCACCCATTTTTCGACTATGAATTTTGTTTCCGGTGCGTCGAACAACCTGGGGCCCCGATAACATGCCTGTACTCCTGCGCCGAAGAGGTTGGCGAGCCTTTGTTCATAATGGGGGAGGTGATCTTTCAATGGTTCTATGGTTGCCGCTTCTCCGCCACCATGATACTGAACCAGCGGCACAAACATCCAACCCATCGATGGGGTTTTATTCCAGGTGCCATCGTACACATTTTGCCGCTCGATAATCTCCTGTTGATCCCTTGGTAAAGACCAGTTTGTTTCCCTGTATCCCATACCAGTTTTGTTGCTACCATTCAGAAAATACCAGTCCGGAATATTGAGGTAAATGCCGTGAGCCCGGCACCATTTGTAATAGTCTGTAATGCGTTTGCGTTGATTCCATTGAGAATCCTCGAGTCCTTTGTGGCCGGGATGACTTTCAGAATAGCACGCGTCGCCAGGGTAGGAGCCATCATGTTCGAGAATGTCCTGCCCTGTTTTTTCATAGAAATTATACAATTTGGAAAAATAATCATGCCCCCATTGACTTTCAAGACAGGGCGAATGGCCAAAAGTTGGTTGTTGCCCATCGGGCATGACCACATCATTTTGTGAGTCAATGGATCTGCTGGCAAGCAAGGAATAGCCTCCAAGCGCAATGCCTTTGGAATGCGCATAATCAGCAAGGTTTTTCATTCGCAAAAAATTTTCTTCGTTCTGGTTCTCGAGGTCAAATCCACTGCCAAAGGTCATGATCACCATCTCAAAACCCACTTCAGCACATTGGTCAATAGCTGTTTTTACAGATTCATCATCTGCTTTACGGACATGCATTAATATGGGGTTTTCTGTCACCCAGGGTGCGATTGTCCTGTACATCTTGCGTTTCTCAAGGCCTTGTCTTTCCCGGTCGTAATTTTTATGTATCAGCTCCCAGGTTCTGAAAC
>JAHEMV010000259.1 GCA_024643455.1 Cytophagales bacterium | reverse complement strand
CATTTAGCGAAGAGGAATATAAGCAAGAATTGGATGTAAAGGAATTGGCTGGTGAAGCAGGATATACTGCTCTTGAACAATTGGGTATCAGGCCTACCCTTGATGTCAACGGCATTTGGGGGGGGTACACAGGAGAGGGTGCGAAAACAGTTTTACCTTCAAAAGCATTTGCCAAAATTTCCATGAGGCTGGTTCCAAATCAGAGCAGCAAGGAAATAACCAAATTATTCACCGATCATTTCAAAGCTATTGCTCCTCCTCAAGTAAAGGTTAAAGTTACGGCACACCATGGAGGCGAACCTGCTGTGACACCAATCAATTCATTGGCATATAAAGCTGCTGAAAATGCATATGAGGAAGGATGGGGTAAAAAACCAATTCCAACAAGAGATGGTGGGAGTATTCCAATTGTGGCCCTTTTCGAAAAGGAACTAGGATTAAATTCCATATTACTTGGCCTTGGGCTCGATTCAGATGCGATTCATTCCCCTAACGAAAGTTTTGGTGTAAATAATTTTCTAAAAGGAATTGAAACCATTATTCTGTTTCATAAACACTATGCTTTATTGAGTAAATGATGTTTGGTGCCTTCCGGAGTTGATAAAATGTCACTTTGATTACAAAATAGAACAATATAAAAAATCACTTTTGCATAATTAATTGGTGAGGAAAGTTATGAAAAGATTATCCGTTGTATTGTATTCATTTTTTATACTTCATGGACTTTACGCGCAAATTCTGGAGCCGGCAAAGTGGAGCTATAATGTTTCCAAAAAAGAAGTTAAACAAGGTGATGAAGTAGAGCTAATATTTAAAGCTGCAATTGATCCGGATTGGTATTTGTATTCATCTGATTTTGATCCGGACTTAGGTCCTAGAATAACAGAATTTACGTTTGAGCCAAATAGCACTTACACATTGGTAGGTACGATTATACCCATTAATCCAAGCCGCAAGTATGAAGAGATATGGGAAGGCGAAGTTAGTTATTTCAAAGGTGTAGGTGAGTTCCGGCAAAAAGTTAAAATTTTAAGCGAAAATCCAGTCATCAGAGGCAGTTATTCCTATCAGGTGTGTTCGGATGTAGACGGGAAATGTATTCCATTTGATGAAGAATTTGCTTTTAATGATTTCATCGTAAACAATTCACAAGAAGAATCCTCCGAATTGCCTGTACAAATTCAAACTCATGATTTGAAGTTGCCCGGTGCAAATGATAAGTCAGGGGTAATAGCTACCAAACCTGAAGTTTTTGAAGCCAAGGAGGCAAAAGAAGGCCTGTTAAAATCCAGAGATACTTATTCTCCATATTCGCTTCTCAGCTTTATGATCATAGCTTTTCTGGCTGGTTTAGCCGCTCTTTTTACGCCCTGCGTCTTTCCTATGATCCCCATGACAGTTACCTTTTTTACTGGAAAAGCAAAAAACAGAAGTAAAGGCATTCGCAATGCATTGATCTATGGATTTTCTATTGTCCTCATTTACACCTTAATCGGTTCTATCGTTGCGCCATTTATGGGACCTGAGATTGCTAACGAGTTAGCAACCAATTGGATTCCAAATCTAATTTTCTTTACCGTCTTTGTTGTTTTTGCTTTATCCTTTTTTGGTCTTTTCGAAATAACGCTACCGAGTTCATGGGTAAATAAGGCAGATCAGCAGGCTGACAAAGGAGGATTAATCGGGATATTTTTTATGGCATTTACCTTAGTCATGGTATCCTTTTCTTGCACAGGCCCAATAGTTGGAAGTATTTTGGTTCAGGCGGCGGGTGGTCAGATTCTGAAACCCATCCTCGGTATGTTTGCTTTTTCTATGGCTTTTGCTATCCCTTTTACACTATTCGCCATTTTTCCAGAATGGCTCAATTCACTGCCGAAATCCGGAGGATGGCTTAATGCAGTCAAGGTCATTTTGGGTTTTATAGAACTTGCTTTTGCTTTAAAATTTATCAGTATTGCCGACCAGGCATACCATTGGAGAATTCTGGATCGGGAGGTTTATTTAGCCGCCTGGATTGTTATTTTCACTTTGATGGGACTTTATTTATTGGGAAAAATTCGTTTACCACATGATAGTAAATTGGAAGTTATTAGTGTGCCAAGGATGATCATGGCCATTTTCGTATTTACATTTGTTGTGTATTTAGTACCTGGGATGTTTGGCGCACCGCTAAAAGCTTTATCGGGTTATCTTCCACCGATTTCTTCACATGATTTCAATTTAATGGAATCTCTAAATTCACGCCAAATTGGTATAGAATCGAATGAAGAAAAATTATGTGATCAGCCAAAATATTCTGATTTCTTACATTTCCCTAATGGGATACATGGTTATTTCGATTATCAGCAAGCACTATCGTGTGCAAAAGAGAAAAAGAAACCAATTTTTATTGACTTTACAGGGCATGGTTGTGTTAATTGTCGTGAAATGGAAGCCAGAGTTTGGTCAGATCCGGAAGTGCTCAAAAGATTGAAAACGGACTTTATCATGTTGGCGCTTTATGTTGATGACAAAACCACTTTACCAGAATCGGAATGGTATACATCGCAATATGATAATAAGATTAAGAAAACTATAGGTAAACAAAACGCTGATCTTCAAATAAGAAAATTTAATAATAATGCTCAGCCATTTTATATCATTATGGATTATGATGAACAATTACTTTTAGAACCACGGTCCTACGACCTGAGTATCAGTAATTTCATATCATTTTTAGAAGCAGGCAAGCAAGCGTTTCAACCACAATAGGCCACAATAAAAAAAACTTCGCGCTAAAATTTTTAGTATTAAATGTTGATAATTCAATTTTTTTATTAACTTTTGCGGTGAATATTACATTCATTAAAAAGAACAATTATTTAATTTTTACCCCTCACACCTTTATTGACATAGAATGGCTAAACTGAAGAATATTATAAAGCAACTTTCGGAAGATGACTTTGTAGCAATATATGATTCACTTATAGAAAGTAGCGCGGATAAATCTGCGTTTCTGCTCCGTGCGATGCGTGAAAAACAACAATCCGACAATAAAATAATGGAAGAGTTGGATGTCAATACAAATGCATACTATACTCTTCGATCTCGTCTAAATCAGAAAATAGAAGAATATTTGCTGCAACAAATGGAAAATCCACGCACGGATATCCTAAAAAAGGTAGCAAATATTAATGAAATCATTTTTACTAAGAAGAGAGCCATTGCTATTGCCACGCTTAAAAAACTGGAAAAAGAATTGTTGGATTATGATTTGTCAAACGAGCTTTCAATAGTTTATAAATTTTTGAAAAAACTTCACATCAATTCTGCTGATTACTTTAACTATTCGCAGCTCTATAACAAACATGTAGCCTATACACTAGCCGTAGATAAAGCAGAAGACCTTCTTGCGGATTATTTTAAGAAGTATGGGAATTATGCACTTTCGGGTGAAGAACGGGGGAAAATGGAACTTACTTTGATGAGTAAAGAGATGAACAATGTCTGTAAACTGTATAAATCTCACCGATTATACGTTTATCAAAGTTGCATCAACATTTACCACAGGCTTTATTTAGAAAAGGAAGAAACGATTGTAGATGATCTAGAGCCTATAGAGGATATCATTCAGAATGTCCAAAAGATATTTGAAGATTATAGCCTGGACTCTATATACTATCACCTTCGTATCGTTTTTGAATATCTCAAACTCGAATATTACGACCATTACAAAGTTTACAGAAAAGCAGAAAATTACTTTGAAGAGGTTAATGATTCTTGTGCAGATCTTCTTTCAAATTATACACTCTATACCTATCCTGCTCAATTTTTAATGACAAAAATTAAGCGACATGTACGAATGGGTACAGTAGAAGAAATGTATGATGAAAATGATGGGCTCTTCCATGATTATGAACCTGATAAAAATGACATTCCAAACTATATCACGTATGTGATTTACAGGGCCATGTCTTGTTACTATAAAAAGAAATATGACGAAGCTGCTAGATGGGTAAACAATTTATTGAATGAAATAAGTCTGAAGAAATACCCCGCAGCTCAATTGGAAATCAAAACTGTGCTAGCCTTGCAATATTGTATGGTGAGAGATTATGATTTGTTTAATCAATTGATTAATAGCATTCAACGACAAATAAGATTGCTTGGAAAGGATGCTTGTGAGCATGTGGTCATTTTCACGAAAATGCTCAAAATATCAATCAGCGACTCAAAAAAGAATAAAAGATCAAAAATTGAAAATCTTGCAGACAAGATTAAGAATGTTGAATTGGATTATTTTACTCCAACGCTTTTAGTCAAAATCAATGATGAATTTATTGAAAATCTGAGCAGAGAATAATTTGAAAAGAAAAGTTAAAATCTAAAGTTTTAACTTTTCTAAATTTTCTTGACTTAATGGCTTATTAATATACTTCTTGACGTAAGCATATTCTTTAGACTTATTCACATCCTGAGGATTGATAGAAGAAGTTAACATGACTATTTTACACTTATTTTTAGTGCTTTCCTGAAGTCGTTCAAACTCATCCAGAAACTGGAATCCATCCATCAAAGGCATATCTATGTCCAGGAAGATCACATTTGGTAAAATCTGATCAGAAATGGAAGAATCAAGCTTTTCCACATTTCTTAAAAATTCGATAGCACTACGTGCACCGGTATGTGTATAAATATGCTGTGTAATACTTGCCGCTTCAATCATCTTTTGATTTATCAAATTATCGATTTCATTATCATCGATAAGCATAACGGCATAAAAGTTATTTGCATCTGAGGTTGACATACGATTACTTATTTACAAAATGTCATTGAATTATGAATATACACAACAATATTTTCTTATAAAAATATAGTTTTTTGCGGGTCTTTCCCTATTTAAAAAAGCCCAATTTAAAAAAGGTTTCCAAATCTAGAAGATTATGGCATTTTTTCAAATTTATAGCTTTGGAGCCTAGGTAAGGTTTAAATTGAAAATTAAAGCTTTACTGTAAGCGAAGACTGTGAAAGGCCTCATTCCGAGATAAAATCGGTTCAAAAAGGAGGATAATGCATGATTAAAAAAAACTTGACAAAGCAAGTTTTATTTGATATTTGAGCTATTCGAATTGCAAAAGGAGATTCATTTTTTTGGTTGAACATAAAAAAGGCTGAATTTTTATTCAGCCTTTTAAATTATTTTTAGTTTCAGAGTTACTCCGTTAGTGGTTCTACTGAAACATATGATCTGTCTTTTTTTCCTTTTTTGAATAATACTGTACCATCTGTTAATGCAAACAAAGTATGGTCCTTTCCAATACCAACATTAACACCAGGATGATGTTTTGTTCCTCTTTGTCTAACAATGATATTGCCTGAAATAGCTAATTGGCCGCCATAGATTTTTACACCAAGGCGTTTACTTTCCGACTCTCGACCGTTTCTTGAACTTCCGGCTCCTTTTTTATGTGCCATTTTAAGATTATTTTATGTCTTCGATTAATACCTTAGTAAATTGTTGTCTGTGACCATTCTTCACTCTATATCCTTTTCTTCTTTTCTTTTTGAAAACGATTACTTTGTCACCTTTAAGATGAGAAAGAATTTTTCCAGTCACTTTTGAGCCTTTGATACTTGGAGAACCGACAGTGATTTTATTGTCTTGTTCTACAAGCAAAACGTTATCAAACTCAACTTTATCTCCATCCTTACCTTCTAACAAAGGCGTATAGTAGTATTTGTCCTTCTCTACTTTTACTTGCGTTCCAGCTATTTCAACGATTGCGTACATTTCTTTTTTATTTAATAGTGGATTCCCCACTGAAAAACGGATTGCAAAAATATCGCATTTGTTTTTAAATACCAAATTATCCTTAGGCAAAAAAATATAGTCTCATGAAAGGGCTGTGGATAAATAATTCAAATTTTATTTTTTAAGTGTTTATTCGAAGCAAGACTAGTAAAACATTAAACCCCAAAAGGTTATGGATTGCGTCAAAAATTCTCTTCTGTAAATATCACTTTTGATTGTTAAATCGAGCTTGATTTTTCTTACACTTTTAATCATATTTGGGGAATTGTGCCTTAACAATTTTTTAATCCTCCAATGTATTTTGGTCTCTCACTTTTCTATTTCATTTAAAAGGCAAATAATTTTAAGCTGCGTCCATGAATAATGGGTAAAAATGTTGGATTGTATAATCGAACAGCGTGTATAAATATTTTAAAATAGATGAGTAAAAAAGAATTTATAGAAGAAGAACCAATTTTGAGGGAAAATAAAGATCGATTTGTTCTTTTTCCTATTCAACACAATGATATCTGGGAATTTTATAAAAAAGCCGAGGCGAGCTTTTGGACTGCTGAGGAAATTGATTTAGGGCAAGATCTTAAAGATTGGGAAAATCTCAATGATGGTGAACGTCACTTCATATCTCATGTCCTGGCATTTTTTGCTGCAAGTGACGGAATTGTGAATGAAAATCTCGCTGAGAATTTTGTTGCAGAGGTACAATATACAGAAGCCAAATTTTTTTATGGTTTCCAGATTGCCATGGAAAATGTGCATTCTGAAACCTATTCCCTGTTAATTGATACCTATATAAAAGATACAATCGAAAAAGAAAGGCTACTTCATGCTATTGACACTATGGATTTAGTGAAGAAAAAAGCTGAGTGGGCCTTGCGGTGGATAGAAAATGGAAGTTTTCAGGAAAGACTCATCGCTTTTGCAGCAGTTGAAGGGATTTTCTTCAGTGGAAGTTTTTGTTCTATTTTCTGGTTGAAAAAAAGAGGGCTGATGCCCGGGCTTAGCTTTTCCAACGAACTTATTTCCAGAGACGAAGGATTGCATTGTGATTTCGCTTGCCTGTTATATAATAATCACCTAAAGCGTAAGCTGCCAGAATCTACGGTTATAGAATTGATAAAAGATGCTGTTGAAATCGAAAAGGAATTTGTAACCGAGGCGTTACCTGTAAAGTTGATTGGGATGAATGCTGAGTTAATGTGTCAATATATAGAATTTGTTGCTGACCGATTATTACAAGAGCTAGGTTGTCCCAGAATTTATAAAGCCAGTAACCCTTTTGATTTCATGGAAATGATTTCACTTCAGGGAAAAACAAATTTCTTTGAGAAACGAGTCGCAGAATATCAAAAAGCTGGTGTCATGCAAAGTGAAGAATCGGGTTCACCCAAATTTTCCTTAGACGAAGAATTTTAAAATATTTTAAAAAACCATTAATCCTATTACCTCAAATGTTAGTAGTAAAACGAGACGGCAGAAGAGAATCAGTAAAATTTGACAAGATCACAGCACGGATTGAAAAACTATGCTATGGTCTGGATTTGAAATATATTGAACCAATTGAAGTCGCCAAAAAAGTGATTATCGGATTGTATGACGGTGTCACAACCCAAGAATTGGACAATCTTGCAGCAGAAACGGCAGCAAG
>JAHEMV010000258.1 GCA_024643455.1 Cytophagales bacterium | reverse complement strand
TAAAAGAATTTGTGGGTAATACCCCAGAATTGATCTCCGGGAATAGCTTCGACACCCTAATTGAAGTAGTTTCAGATAATAATGGCGAAGTATGGTTAATAGTCGGGGTTGATTCCGGCATTAAAAGCAACCTTACTTTTGGCATGGCAGCTTTAACGGTTTATTACCGCAAACAATTTTAGGCTAAGTTTAATGAAAGCAAGGGTGTTTCACTGGCTGTGGACACCCTTCTTTTTTATTCCAGTTCTTCAATCTCCAAGGCCAGCACCTCCCATTCCTTGTTTTTTTCTTTAAGTATATTTTTTAAGTTTTCGTATTCCACGTTGACTTTCTCCAATTTTTCCAAGTTTGAATAAATATCAGGAGAAGACATTTTTTGTTCTGTCGCTTTGATGTCTTTTTCTAATGTTTCAATGTCACTTTCAAGTTGTACCAATTTCTTTTTTAAGTTTGCTATTTGATTGATTGTGGCTATATCCGGATTGATTGGATTTTTCTTTTTCTTTTTGGTGGTTGATTCTACCTTTTTCACCTGATTTACTGTTAAAGGTTTTGTCAATGCTTTTTTTCTCCAGATATCATACTCTGCATAAGTACCAGGATATTGTTTGATAGTTTGATCTTCAATGTACCAGATTTTGTTAGCCACTTCAGTAATAAAATGACGGTCATGAGAGATTAATACAAAAGTGCCTTTGTATTGTTGCAGCGCTTGAATCAGGATATTTACAGAAATGATGTCCAGGTGGTTAGTAGGTTCATCCAACAAAAGAAAGTTAGCCTCAGAGATGAGTGTTTTTGCCAAAGCCACTCTTGATTTTTCTCCACCTGAAAGCACTTTAATTTTTTTGAAAACATCTTCTCCACTAAATAAAAAGCAACCCAATATCATGCGAAGTTCCTGCTCAAGTTTACCCGTTCCGGCTTGTTTCAATTCATCTAAAATTTCATTTTCGATTGTTAAAGCTTCAATCTGATGTTGAGCATAAAATGCGGGTATTACATTATGGCCTGTTTCTACTTTACCGCCATGTTTTTCTGTGTTGGTGATGATTCTTAATAGTGTTGATTTCCCAATCCCATTAGCGCCAATTAAAGCTATCTTATCGCCCCGTTCTATTCCGATTGTTGATGGTTTGAGCACTTCCAGGTTTCCATAACTTTTGCTTACATTTTCAAGAATTTTCACGTGCCTGCCGGATTGTTGGCTAAACTTAAAGTTAAAAGAAACTGCTGCAGATTCAGATTGCAGGTCTTCAATAACATCCATCCTTTCTAAGGATTTCACACGTGATTGTACCTGGCGCGCTTTGGTAGATTTGGCACGAAATCTATTAATAAATTGCTCTGTTTGCTTAATTTTTTGTTGCTGGTTTAAATATGAATTCTTCTGTATTTCATCTCGCAATGTTTTCTCTTCTACAAAAAAACTGTAGTTGCCAGAGAAAGAATTTAATTTGAAATTGCTAACCTCAATGATTTTTGAAACCGTATTATCCAAAAATATTTTATCATGAGAAACAATGATCACGGCTCCGTCATAATTTTTTAGATAATTTTCTACCCATTGAATCGATGGAAGATCAAGATGGTTCGTGGGTTCATCTAGCATTAAAATAGATGGTTTTTCCAATAGTAATTTGGCAAGCATCACCCGCATTCTCCAACCTCCAGAGAACTCTGCCAACGGCCGATGAAGATCTGTTGTTTTAAAACCTACTCCTTCCAGGATTTCTTCAGCCTGAGATTGAAGGGTATAGCCTCCGAGCGCTTCGTATTTTTCTTGCAGGTTAGCAAGTGTATTTACTAGCTTGTCGGAATAATCTGTTTCAAGTTGCTTAATGATATGTTCGATTTTTATCTCATATTCTACAGCTTCTTTAAAAGCATCCATTGCCACAGCAACGATACTCTCTTGTGATTGGAAGGATAGTAAATCCTGGTTAAGATAACCTATACTGCAATCATTCCTTTTACTCACTTCACCGCCATCTGGAGTGATTTCCCCGTTTATTATGCGTAATAGTGTCGTTTTGCCAGTTCCATTTAGCCCGACAAGACCTATTTTTTCTTTTGGTTTTATATGCAATTGAGCATTTTCAAAAAGAATACGTTCTCCAATGAAATAGTTGAGATTAGAAATAGAAAGCATATATACAGCAGATTGGGTTCAATTTTATTATTGAACCGCAAATTTAGAAAAGAAAAGTCACCTAGTAAGAATCAATCCAAAAAATTGATCGTAAAGGTTGCCTTGGTTTTATCCCACATCATGATCAGGTTGGTTTTATCATCCTGAAGCTGAAATTCTATAGTAAAGGCTTCGTATGGCACATCCGTTTCTGATACTATTGCTTTGGTGACCAAAACATTTTTATCCGGATTATAATTGTAAGCACCCCATTGACCAAGATCAGAATTAAAAATAACTTTCCAGGAATCCTTCTCCGGAATAGTAAATAAGGTATAGGTCCCTGCTTTTAGCAGTTCTTTATTAATCAACACATCTTTGGTTAAGGTGATTTCTGTTGCTTCATTTGCTCCAGTTCTCCATACTTCACCAAAAGGCACTAAAGCTCCAAAAATATCTCTGCCTTTTTTATGCGGCCGGCTATAGGTAATTTTTATATAGGTTGATTCATATTTTACTGTTGCGATTTCAAGAGGGCTCAGCCTCGGTTTTACAGCTTCCTGAGCGTATATATCATGAATTGCTACAATACTAAATAATATTATGAGGTTCAGTTTTATTTTGATCAGCATTTTTAGTTCTTTTACGATTGATAGAATGATTCGAATATAGAAACTTCTTTTTAAAAGAGTGTAGGGAGAAATACTATTTTTTGTAATGGAACGACCAGAATTTGATAAAATTTTCATGGAATTAGCAATTAATATTGCTATGAGATCGCATTGTGTAAAGCGGCATGTTGGTGCAGTGTTAACTAAAGAAACGCGTATAATATCGATTGGGTACAATGGCCCGCCTGCTGGAACTCACAATTGTGATGAGGAGTGGCCCGAAACGGGGTGTGAACGCGACTCAAAAGGAAGCTGTTCTTTGGCTCTCCATGCAGAACAAAATGCCTTGATGTATGCTGTTAAGAACAATACGAATGTTGAAGGATCAACGATTTATCTTACCTTGACGCCTTGCCTTCCTTGTGCACGTATGCTTTTAAGTGCCGGGGTAAAAAATGTGATCTATTTAAGTTCTTATGCAGAGTATAAAGGATTGCCAAAAGATGAAGGGATTGATTTTCTTGAAAAATTTGGAGTAAAAACGAAGAAATTTGCGGAAGAGATAAAAGTGATTGATCAGTTGATTTAAATTATTCGTACTTCCGTCTCAAGTAAAATTCCAAATTCGTTTTTTATTTTTTGTTGTATTAATTGTGATAAATGTACAATATCCTGTCCATTGGCATTTTCTTTATTGATCAAAACTAATGGCTGGTCTGAATGTACAGCAGCACCATTGTAAGTCATTCCTTTAAAATTGCATTTATCGATAAGCCAGGCTGCTGGAATTTTAACATAATTTTCAGGTTGATCGAAACTTGGCATATCTGGGAAGGATTTTTTCAACGCATTCAATAGTTCATAGGGAACGATGGGATTTTTAAAAAAACTGCCTGCATTCCCGATTTTTTTTGGATCCGGCAATTTCTCTTGCCTGATTTTTACTATAGCATTACTTACATCCTGAATGGTTGGGTCCTTTTTTTCAAATGTATTTAGCACTTCTTGAATTTTACCATATTCCGTATTTAAAGTAGGGATTTTTGAAAGCCTAAAAACGACGTTCGTAATTATAAATTTGTCTTTCAATTCATTTTTAAATATGCTGTCACGATACCCGAAATTACATTCCCGATTTAAAAAGTATCTTTTTCCCCCATTTTGCAAATCATAGGCCTCAAGAGCCTCCATCGAATTTTTTAGTTCTACGCCATAAGCACCAATATTTTGGATTGGTGCCGCACCAACTGTGCCTGGTATAAGTGAAAGATTTTCTATTCCTCCAAAGTTTGCTTTCACACAACTCATCACAAGGTCTTGCCATTCTACACCTGCCCCCGCTTTTACAAAAAACGAGTTTTTGTCTTCTTTAACGACATGAATTCCAGTGATATTTGCTTTGATCACTAGCCCATTAAAATCCTTTGTAAACAATATATTGCTGCCATCACCAATAATGAGGTGATCTTCATTTTGAAAAACGTTTGATTTTATTAATTCTGCAATCTGTTCAACTGAACTCAACTCGACAAAATGTTTGGCAGTAACATTTAATCCAAAAGTATTTAGCTTTTGAAGAGAATAATCATTAAAAATATCCATGTAAAAATTAGAATGATCTTTTGAGGTTGATTTTGGCAGAGGCTATCCGGGATTCATTACCTTGTTCGTCCTTTAATTTAATAAAAAGTACTTTTTCTCCATCTTCACCTGGCAAGATAAAATTTGAAATTAATTGCTTAAATGTTTCCCACTTGCAATTATTAAATTCAGGATTGTCACAAACCATCATCTCATCAGCACCTTCAGCATTGACGGTTATGGCTACTTTTTTATCAGTACTATTTGTCCATTCTTCACCATTGTCTATTGAGAATGCATTTAATTTTGGTGGTGTTGTGTCGAGAATTATTTTACTACTTACAACTTCTGAATAATTTCCAGCATCATCGCTGAATTGAGCGTAAAAGGTTTTCTCACCATCTGCTTCAGTCAAAAGAAATTCCTTTTTTGAATTTAGGGGTTCCCAACGAACATCTCCAAAATTTTCATTCTGACTAATTCTCATCCCAGTGGCACCTTCAACCTTTAAGTCAATCACTATCTTTCTATCTCTACTCACAACATATTTAGCTCCATTATCTATTGTAATTGATGCATTTTTTGGAGGTTCCATATCGATTTTAATGGATGAATTTATTGTTTCAGAAATATTACCAGCACTATCTTTGAATTTCGCATAAATCATTGCAGGTGATTTAGTAGTATTAAAAATCCAGTCTTTTCGCAATTCGATCATTGGTTCCCATTTGCTTGATGAGAAATCAGGTGAGTTGCTAATCATGACCTCGTTTGCTCCCTTGGCAAATAGTTGGATGTCACCTTTCCCATCTTTATTGGTAAGCCATTCTGTACCATTGTTTATAGCAGCCTTACATTCTGTCGGAGGTATCCTGTCCAATACAATTTTATCATAGTACTCATATGTTATATTTCCAGCTTCATCTCTAAACCTACTATAAACCAGCTTTAACCCATCTTCGCCTTCTAGTTTCCACTCTTTGTTTGTCTGGTAGGGTTCCCAAAGTCCCTTTATGCTACTTGTATCGTTTAAGTGGTTATTACTTATAGCCATGCTGACTGCATCTTCCACTTCTATAGAAATTTTCGCTAAACTTTGTGGATTTGTATTGAATTCGGCATCGCCGTCAATAACAAATTTGACGATTTTAGGTGGAACAAAATCAGACTTAATCATTTTGCTGATGACTCCTGTTTCATTTCCAGCTTCATCTTTAAATTTAGCATGTACGTAGTGTATGCCTTCTGGCCCATCCAATGTCCAGGAAACAGCCGTTTTGAAAGGTTCCCATTTTCCATCTTCCATATTTTGATTGTTGGAAATCATCATGTAATTAGCACCTTCAGCACGCAAGGACAGAGCAACCCGTTTATTTTTATTTCGAACATAGGGATCGTTATTATTAATAACCAAGTCCATATTTGTTGGGGCTTGACGATCAAGTATTATTCCTGAAGCATAAATTTTTGAAAAGTTTCCTGCTTTATCTTTCAACCTTATAAAAATTGTTTTAGGACCATCAGCTTCACTATCCACTTTCCAGTTTTCAACTGTTTCTTCAAGGGGGATCAATTTTATTTCTGCAAAATCAGGTAAATTGGTGACTTGCATTCCCATCACATCTTCATCGTGCCTGATCTGTAAGTTTACCAAACCATCAGGGTGATTTGTTACTTTCTTCCCTCCATTCACAATCAACTCACCATTTGGCGGGGTCATATCAAGTGTGATCTTGGCTGATAGCACATCAGAGACGTTGCCTGCCTCGTCCCTGAAACGGCCGTAAACAGTTTTCTCTCCATCACCTGGGAGAATGGTCCAATCCGGTCTTTGGACATTATACTTCTCCCATTTAATATTTCTAAGTGTATTGGGATTATTGCTAAACTGTGATTCATATGCATCATCAATGTCACAGGACAACAGCACTTTCAAACTGATACACCATTCGCTCCCATTCTCGATTGTAAACGAGTTGATTTTTGGTGGAGTCCGATCTAAGAAAATTTCTGTTCTGCTTTCATCTGAAATGTTACCTGCCTGATCAATCAACCTAACATAAATGGTCTTTAATCCATCATTTTCAGCTTCAAGTTGCCAATTTTGGATAGAAGTAATAAAGGGTCTTTCCTTTGTGCCTTCAAAATTTGGTTCATTGCTAATGAGCATTCGAAGGTTTAGAGGAGGTTCATGAGCAGATATTTGTAGTGAAACTGTTCCGTTTTGGCTATTAGTGTATTTATGCCCCTGATCTATCGAGATTGATGGTTTTAGCGGTGGAGTTGTACTGTAAATTATGGAAGCTTCTGATGGAACTTTTGTTGTATTTTTAGCTTCGTCCATAAAATAGACCTTAATTCCCTTCATTCCTTCCAACGAATCTAATTCCCAAACTATATCCATTTTTCCATTTGAGTCTGGTTTGAAATCAAAATTTTTACCCACACCGCGACTAATGATTCTTATTATAGTAGCATCTTTGGAGGTTACGCTTAATTTTACCTTTTTTGAACTAGTATATTGTGCGCCATCATTAATTTGAATGGATCCACCAACCGGAGGCGTGACATCCAAAATTATTCCGTCACTGACTGGTGGAGTTTCATTCCCTGCCATATCCCTGAATTTCACATAAGTCAACTTTTCTCCGTCACCAGCCCCAAGATCAATAATCCATTTTATGGATTCTTTGTAAGGTTCCCATCGGCCATTTTGAAATTGTGGGGAATTGGAAACCATCAACTCGTCTGCCTCATCAGCTTTTACTTCTACCAAGACTCTTCCCAATTTATCGTTTGTGTATTTTTCACCTTTATTTATTTGTATGGCTGTGTTTTTAGGTGGAGTAGTGTCATATATTATTTTGTTGCTTTCTATTGGGGAGCTATTGCCAGCTTTATCTTTCAATTGTACGTAAATAATTTTTTCTCCCTCATCACCAGTTAGTTGCATTTTTATGACTTCCTCTGAGTAAGGTTGCCATTTGGCATTATTCAAATCGGGATCGAATCCAATTTTCATGGATTCTAATAGTGATTTTTCAGTCCTCAATGATTTTATCTCGACTTCAAGCGCTTTCTTATTTGTATATTTTGCACCACCATTTATTCTGATCCCGATAAGTGGTAAGGT
>JAHEMV010000257.1 GCA_024643455.1 Cytophagales bacterium | reverse complement strand
AAAGCATCACACCACCACCAGTAAATTGGTTTGATAGGATCCTTCCAATCGTAATCTTCGGACATTACCCGGTCCAAAACCGTAACCGTTGGCTTCAGGTTTGCACTTGCCACTCCTTCGTCTTTCAGATATAAATAGGATTGGCATATGGCAATATCATCTGCATGGAACCATCTATCTTTTGGCATCCAGTTGAGGCTTTCGGCCATGGATTTCAGTCCATTTAAATAGGCTTTATTTCCAGTAGATTGATATGCTTTGGTGACGCCCATATAATAAGCAGCGTTTGTCCAGTCATTTGGCTCATGGTTTGGATTATTTTGTTGCCATTTGAAAGCCTTAAGCATGGATTTTTCGATTGCTTTGTCAGATGGTTTTTGCGCAAAAAGCTGCCCACTATAGCTGCATTGCAAAATGGCGAAAAAGATTACGATTTGTTTTTTCATGATCGTCTATTGAATTTTCTTTTGAAATAAATTGGGATAAAAAAACCTGGTTTATATAAGAAAGGTTTAACCTAATTTTTTCTAAACAAAAATATAAAGTAAGAGTCAAACACAGCTGGTTGAATCACATTCTTTTCTAGGACTTTTTGAATTACTCAGATCAATTATGCTTCCTTTCACTTCAGACATATTTCCATGAATAATTATTCCATCAACTGATTAATCGGTATATTTATCTACTGTTTCAACTTTCATAAAATTTTGATTTTTTTAATTATGAAAAAACTAACCTACCTCCTTTTGCTTGTTTCCTTTCTGGTCATTCAATGTAAACAAAATGAAGCAACCGTCATCATTATTTCAAATGATGCCAGCACTTTGGAGCAATTGGCGGCTAAAGAAATAAGAAGATACGTGTATTTAAGAACGAATGAACTTCTTACAATAGGTACTATGAGCGGTGCAACTCACCAACAAATTGTTTTACATATCAATACGGAACTTGCGCAACAAGAATTTACTCTAAAAACCGAAGGAAATGAATTGACAATTTCCGGTGGTTCACCTCAAGCTGTGCTTTATGGCGCATATGAATTTGCCGAACAATTGGGCATTCGATTTTACCTTCATGGCGACGTAATCCCAGATGAGAAAATCACTTTTGCCCTGCCAATCCTGGACATTTCCAAGAAGCCGGTTTTTGACAAAAGGGGGATTCAACCATTTCATGATTTTCCGGAAGGTCCAGATTGGTGGAATGAGCAGGATTATAAATCCGTAGTAGCACAATTGGCCAAAATGAAAATGAATTTCATTGGTTTTCATACCTACCCTGAACGGACCGATTTCAATGGCGAAGGACCTAAAGCCGAACCTTTGGTATGGATAGGAAAAGAGGAAGATATCGGAGAAAACGGAGGGGTAAAAGCTGCCTATCCTGTTTTGCATTTCCATACTAATGACAGCACCTGGGGGTATATGGCCATGCCAACCTCAAACTTTTCATTGGGGGCTTCGCAGATTTTTGAGTCTGATAATTATGGTGCGGATTATATGAAAAATGTGAGTCCCTGGCCACATAAAGCGGATGAAAACGCAATGCTTTTTAAGGAAGTAGGTAATCTTTTTGGAAATGTATTCGGCTATGCAAAAGAACTTGGCTTCACTACATGTGTTGGTACCGAAACGCCATTAATCATTCCAAAAGAAATGAGAGCTCGCTATGGTATAACATCTGCTTCGGATGATGCAGTCAAAGAAATGTATAAAGGGATGTTTACCCGAATTGCTCAGACTTACCCATTGGATTATTACTGGCTTTGGACACCAGAATCCTGGACCTGGAGTGAAATTAGTGATGAGGTGGTATCGAAAACGCAACGCGATATACAACTTGCCCGGGAAGTCCTTGGAGATTTAGGAAATCCATTTGCCCTTGCTACCTGTGGATGGGTATTGGGTCCGCCGAAAGACCGGGCACAGTTTGATCGGATTTTGTCAAAAGATATAGCTTTTAGCTGCATCAACCGCGCTCTGGGTTACGCACCAATTGAGCCTGGATTTAAAGCAATAAATGACAGATCAAAGTGGGCCATCCCCTGGATGGAAGATGATCCGGACTTGATCACTACTCAATTGTGGGTTGGTCGTTTACGCAAAGATGCCCTGGATGCTTACCGGTATGGATGTGATGGTTTTTTTGGTATCCATTGGCGTACTCGGATCTTGGGACCAAATATATCAGCTCTGGCTAAAGCGGCCTGGGAATGTGATACCTGGACAGAGGAGGAAAATGCTGAAAACCGCGATTTAAATACAATTGATTTTTACAAAGATTGGACCTACACACAGTTTGGATTAAATGAACCTGAGTTAGTGCAGTTGTTTGTTGATCTTGATAGCAAAGGAACATTGGAATCCGAAGGTCAAAAAGGTGATGCACCTCTAAACGCCACCAATTGGATAGAAGGACCAGGAGCCTTATGGATCAAAGGTGCAAGCGATGCACGCTTAGCACGTTATGATTTTATACCAAGGTTAGAAGAATTGGGTAAATCTATAACCGATGCAGGAAATCAGGAACGATTTGACTATTGGGTCAACAGCTTCAAATTCAATAAGGCCACAGTAGAGACAGCACTGGTTTATAAAGAATTGGATAGTTTGATAAAACAGGCTGAGCATAAACCTGGTGAAGAAAAGAAGGAATTTGCTATAGAGGAGGTTTTACCAAAGAGATTGGAATTAGCTGAAAAATGGACGAATATGATCAACATACTTTTGGCCAAATTATCGACAAATGGAGAATTGGGCAATTTGGCCAACCTGGAAATGCACAGTAAAAAAAGATTAGGCTATATCGATGGATTGGATAGTAAAATTGAGCTCTTGATTGAAAGGGCACTTCCTGAAAACGCTCAACTGTCCATGAGTTTTCTCGGAAAGGAAAGAGTGTTGGTTTTTACCAATCCTTCTGCACTTCAAAAAGGTGACAACTTTCAAATCCGAGTTCGGATACTTTCAAATGCAGCTTCTATCCAGGGAAAATTGATGTGGAGAAAACTGGGCGATACCATTTACCAGGAAATCCCTTTAACTCACATGGCGCGGAATGTATTTGAAATCAACGTGCCTGCTACCACTTTCGAGGATGATTTTGAGTATTATGTTGAAGTAAATTGTGATGAAAATCCATTGACTTATCCGGCCACGGCGAAGGAAATTAATTGTTCCGTAGTATTGTTTTAGAAAGCTGTGGATGAGATTTTATATGCTTATGAATTTGTAAATAATCCACTCCAATTACTTTAATTAAGAAATTATCTGCTTGAATTGTAGAATTAATACGACAACCCTTCATCAAATTTAAAGAGTGGATAATCCGGCCCTTCCATGTATCCCGGTACATCGGATTTTTGATTTTGCGCTGCTTCCTCAGAAATCGGCGTGGAAAATGGCATTTTACCACCTGGATTAAATTTGCCTGTTAGCACATCCAATAGCGCATCATTGGTGGTACCAAACGTAGCCAATACGCCACTGATATTACTTTCACCACCGCTATAAATTTCATCGATCGACCATGGATTGGTAAAGTTAATAGCCACGACGGTAGGCTTTTTTGATATTAACTTATTCACATAATTGATATCCACACCGTTTTTACTTAACGAGACGTAAAGCGGAGATCCATCCGATGCAAAAAGTGATTTGGATTTTGGTACAATCCACAATACAATAACCTCAGCCTCCTCAGGAGAATTTACGAAATCAATATCCCATTTCTTATTTTCATCATTAAAAACATTATTTGGCTTTCCCTCCGATATTTCCATATAGGATTCGAAATACACTTTGGTATTTTCCTGGAGAGGAAGCATTGGTGCTGCATTATGATTTTCATTTCTCAACAGCACTATTGATTTTCTCATAGCAAGGTTGGCTCTATCCTGGAATTCCGGATTGCCAACGATTTTCTCCGCTGCCTCAACATCGACATATGGATTTTCGAATAATCCCAAAAGAAATTTTTCCTTCAAAAGCCGATATACCGAGTTATCCACCAAGGGCATTAATTCAGGATATAATGTTAGAGTTTCAATAAGTTTCGTTGGATCAGCAGTTCCGGAGAAAATATTGACACCAGCTTCTATTGCTTTTTTGTAGCGATCTGTCAGGCTTAATTCTTCTACTCCCCAGGGCATCATATCAATGGGTCCAGTATCAGAATTAATAATGCCCTCAAATCCTAGTTCAGTTCTGAGCAAACCTTGAAGTACTTCTGAGTTGTATGCATAGGCAATCTCAGGGTATTTGGTTCCTACAGGATAGGAGTAATACGGCATGATGGCAGAAGTACCCGCTTTGATTGCTGCTCTAAACGGAATCAGGTTATTCTCAAACATTCCACCTGGAAATATTTCTCGTTTACCCCAGTCAAAATGCGGATCTTGCCCTCCTTCTGTTGCTCCTCCACCTGGAAAATGTTTGGTGGTTAAGGCAATGGAAGTTGCAGATAATGTTTCACCCTGGAAACCCAGTACAATTTCACGAATCATGGAAGCAGCCAATTCTGCATTTTCACCAAAAGTACCTTCAACTCGCTGCCATCTTGGTTCGGTACTCAGATCTGCCATATACATATATCCTTTCCTGATTCCTACGGATAACCATTCCTGGCGAGCTTTATCGGCGAATTCTCTTGTTAATTCAGGGTCTCGCATTGCTGCAAAGCCAAGCTCTCCGGGCCAGGTGGAAAATACCGTTTTGCCAACGCTCAAACCTAATGAAGCATCTATGGTGATATGATTACGTGGATTTGAAGTAATTATGGCAGGAATTCCAAGGCCATCACTTTCACAAAGATCCTGTAAATTATTGGCCCATTCAGCAAGGATCCTTGCCGATGGATTTGCCCGCAGGATAAAATGCCTTTCATGAAATTGGGTTACTGCTTTTGTTGTGCCAGCCGCAGACATATTTGGATACGGCAATGTTTTGCGGGTAAACATGTTTATATCCATCACCAGGTCTTCTTCATTGAATCCGCTATTGATTGGTTCAGTTGTAGTTTTCCCTCTTTGAAAAGACCAGTCGTTTCCAAGTCTGGTAGAGCTTATAAGCATAAATCCGGCTTTTTCTTCCAATGACATTCTGGTGATCAAATCTTTACTACGTTCATCAACTGAGCGTCTCCAGTCTTCGTATGGATCCAACTCACCATTTTTATTTAAATCTTTAAAGTTGAAACCATCGATTGGCAACAGGTTGACCGTACGATAGCCAAGTAATGGCTGTTCTATACTTTTTGAGTTTTCTGAATTTTTATTTCCACAGGAAAATGTCAAACAAAAAATGAGTGTAGCTAAAAGAAAAGTTACAATTTGAATTTTAGATCCTTTTTTCATGGTCTTATTTTTTTCTGTTGCTGCAAGTATTTTCTTTTTAATGAAAGATACTATGTTTTTGTCTAATTTCCTGTTCTTCACTCTGTGTCTGAAATCACTGAGGATTAACTTGCTTTTTCTTTTTGGAGAGCACTACCAAAACCGCTCCGGAGATCACTAACAAGGCTCCTGCAACACTAAAGATCGTCATTACTTCGCCTTTGATCCAAGCTAAATTCATGGTACTCAAAATGCTCATCGTCACAAATGTGATAATGGGATTCAATGTGATGATCACACTGATTTTATTGGCTTCGATGTATTTGAAAGCTTCAGCCAAACACCCATAGGCAACAATAGTATTGATACCCAAAAAGATCAGCAATACCCACAGGCCAGGTGAAAAGTTGGAAAAGCTGCTAAAATCTACCCATGGCAAAAGAATGAGTATCGGCAAACCAAATATGATAAGGTTGAGCTGCTGGGCATGGAATTTTTGTACCATTTTTTTCTGGAGAGACGCATAACCCGTCCAGGCAAATGCCGCCATGATCAACCACAACACACCAGTGATATAAATATCTTCACTTCCAAGCAGGTTTTTTAATTGATCACGATAAAATAAAGTGAGACCGGCACCAGCAACAAGAAAACCAAAAAGTTGCCGAATCGAAATGTGCTCTTTAAAAAATATGATGCCTACCAATGCCAGTGTAATCGGTCCGATCTGTATAAAAATCTGCGCATTACTTGGCGAAGTCAGGTTGACCCCGTTGGCAAATCCAACATAATTGATCGTGAGGCTTATCGCGGCAACAATGATAAGCAATGGTGGCCTTTTAATAATGGAAAGTTTAGGCCTGTCTCTAGCTAAAAAATAACTGAACAGCAACACAAATGCGACGGTATATCTAAACCAGACTATGACAACCGGTGGAACATCATTGAGTGTTATTTTTATAAATATGGCCAGAAATCCCCAAAACAATGCAGTGGTTGATGCATATAAAATACCATAGATTCTTTTACTTGGATCAAATAGGGTAGCCACGTTTTCAGTTATGTTGCAAAGATAGCAGAGCTGTTTATTTTATACCTACTTCTTTCCAAAACTATGCACTGCTAAAAATCTATTGTGAGTTGTTGGGGTATGGATTCCTGTGCATTTTCCAGATTGGAAATGGTGAGACCGATAAGTCGAATCCCTTTTTTTGCCGGTAGCTCTTTTACTATCAGTTCATGGGAAATGGGTCTAATTTCATCTTCTTCTGAGATAAAATGGCCAACAGTTTTGCTTCGGTTTATGGTTTCGAAGTCATTAAATTTCAGTTTTAGTGTCAACGTTTTCCCCTTTGTTTTTGACCGCTTGATCCGATCAAGTAAAATATGCACTATCTGGTCGGTATGTTCCAGAATATCCTCATTTTCAATAAGGTCTTCTTCGTAGGTAAGTTCAGCACCCAGTGATTTTCTGGTGCGATTGGGATTAACCGGTCTGTTGTCTATTGCCCTTGCAATGTCAAAATAATATATCCCGACTTTTCCAAACCGATGCACTAATTCTTCCTTGGAAATTTTTTTTAGATCAGCACCGTGATTTATGCCCAGGTCATGCATTTTTTTTGCCGTGACTTTACCAATTCCAAAAAATTTTTCGATGGGTAATTTATCAACAAAGTCTTCTGCAGCCTTGGGTTTTATTACAAAAAGTCCATCAGGCTTGTTTTGATCAGAAGCTACTTTAGCCAGGAATTTATTGATTGAAACTCCAGCCGAGGCAGTGAGGTTTGTGGTGGCTTTAATTTTTTTCTTTATTTCAAGAGCGATTTCTGTTGCTGATGCCAGTCCCTTTTTATTTTCAGTCACATCAAGATAGGCTTCGTCCAGGGAAAGTGGTTCGACTAGGTCTGTATATTCCAGAAAGATGTCGCGGATCTGTCGTGAAACTTTTTTGTAAACATCAAAACGATGGTGCACAAAAATGAGATCAGGACACTTTCGTAAAGCAATCGATGAAGGCATGGCAGAAAAGACGCCAAATTTCCTTGCTTCATAACTTGCGGCAGCCACAACGCCCCGTTTTCCTGCTCCACCGACAGCTACCGGTTTCCCTTGCAATTCAGGATGGTCACGTTG
>JAHEMV010000256.1 GCA_024643455.1 Cytophagales bacterium | reverse complement strand
GAAGTTTTGGTGCAAGATTATTAAAAAAAAGCCAGTGCCCAACAATGGCGAGCATCCATAGGGTTTTATCACAAATATCAAGCGTGGTCCCGGTCTGTGGTTTCGGGGGATTAAAACGTCTCCAACGCGCAGGGCTGCCAGAGGCAGCCTGGCCCGCGCAACGATTTAATCCCTACGCATGCTAGCCGAGACGTTAGGGCACATTTGGTACGGTAAAGGGACATGGTTTACAGAGTTAAAGGGACATAGTTTACACTTTTCGAAGGAGACACGAAAGGGACGTAACTGACCTACTTAATCTAGTATTACCTGTTGAAAGGTTGGAGCGGATATTTGGCACCAAAACCTGGAAGGACATCTCATCAATCCAGCCAACCTACCAAGAATGCTGAGATTGTCAAGATAAGCACAAAATTCTAATTAGTCTCAGCGTCCCATTCCTCTTTACTTCTTCTCTTTCCTATTTCTTTTTTTCTTTACATCAGGTTCAACAGGTATATCAGGAATGAGGTTTTCAAGAATATTGTGAGCACCAGAAGGAGCATTAGTATTGCCCCGAATATGCCTTTCAATACCCATTGATTGATCTCCAGTTTCTTTTCCATCTCTTAGATCTGCTTTTTGATCAGAATAATGTCCGGTAGATGTTTTTGCTCATAGTTGGCTATTTTGACTTGATTTTGAATAATCATGAGAATTGTGATAGGTTAAAAATTTCTTGTTCGCATCTCAGGTCGTCCACCAAATTAAAAAATTGAATTACAATAATTCGCTCGTATATACCCGACACAAGACTCAGGTAAATGCAGTTTTATGAAAAAATAGTTATATTTTGATCGTTCTTTAAGTAATCCCTTGGTAATGAAGACAAAGAGTTCAAAATTAATTTAATCCCAATGAATGATCATGGTGATCTCAATGAAGTATCTAAAAACATTTATGCCTAGAAATATTGCATCTGATCAGGTTACTATTGGAAATCATATAATCGTAAAATACTGTTTAACAACTATTTAAGTCTCAGGTTCAAATCCTTCCGGGCGTGCCAAAGCCACTTGATTAGCAATAATTAAGTGGCTTTTTCTTTTTTAACAAAGCTTCAATATTTACTATAGAAAAGCCGATGACATTCAATACGCCATTTGAAAAAATTAATTTTTTACTATTGTAATATTTGGTATAGCAAATAGGCCATTTAATTCCCGACAACTTCAAAATCTTCTAAAAGTCCATAATCCAGCATATCGTATTCAGTACCTGAAGGCTGATTTAGTGGTGCTCGAATAAAACTCCAGGGCGTCACGAATCCATGTTCTGGATTCAGGTGATGTGGCCCCATCAGGTTTTTAAGACTTCCGGTAACGATGACCTCAATTTTATTTTCACCCTCAATCAGAAAATCGGTAATCTCCAATTCATAGGGTGCCCAGCCAATAATTCCAGCCTTTGTCCCATTAACTTTAACTTCGACTACTGTACCTTTCCAATCCTTCAGCTTTACCTTCACCTCAGTTTTTGATGGATTCTCAATGGTTTTTGAATAAGATACTGACTGGAAATAGAATGGCATTTTCTGTGTTTTCCAGCTACCCAAATGCAAGGATTCATCAGGAATTAATTCCCAACCTGATGCCAGACTTTCTACACCAAATTGGCCTACCAGATAGATTGGTTCCACTTCGGCAAGGATATCCATTGGCCTGGCTTTTATAGTGAGCGTATTCCTGCCTGGTTTCACAAAACTGGTGATATCGAATACACTAAATCCTTTGTCCAACCACCATTCACCCGGAATGGCACTTATTTTTTCACCATTCATGAAAACGTTATAGGTAGGCAAACACTCTACTACAGCTTTTAGCGAAGGCAATTTTAGGGCTTCGTTAAGAAGAAAATGATAATTTACCTCAAATCCAGTACTTTCATCAAAAGTATTCTGATCCAGAAGCCTGGTCCTGTACTGTACGGCCTGACTCCAGGGATTGTAAAGCGGACCATATTTTTCCTTTAAGTATTTTTTATAAATAGTATCCGCAGCATTTACGACATAAATATCTTTATAAATTTTCTCGCCAACAGCGACATCACAATAATCAATGGTGAAGGTATTTGGACTTAACCGTGAAATTACTGATGCCTTTGTTGAAATTGGCAGTTCGTGTAAATTCTGGATTGTGGCTAATTTATCACCGCTAACAGAATTCTCAGAAAAGAATAATAAACGGGATCCCGAAGGAGGTAAAGAAAATGCGTTTTTTATCATTCCATCATTCTGGGTAACATCCAGTAAATGGTATTCTCCTGACATTAAATCAAATTCCATAACCGTCTTGCCCTTGCCAGAAAATGCTATCTGAGCTGTAGTTGTTTTATCATAATTGGTAAAGAAATACAATTGCCCATCCTGAAGCAGTCGACGCATATGAAAAACATTACCGCCCCAATCCTCTGGATTTATCGGTTTGAAATCAATTTGCATCAAATTATCCACAATAATCTGTTGATCGATTTTATCTGCCATAATCCATTGATTTGCATATTTCCCCAATTCCCCAACCATGGAATTACTGACATTTCCATCAAGCCGGTTCGGTATGCCTGCAAGTGACAAAACCTTGCCTCCATGCTCTAAATATCCTAGCAATAATCTATAGGTCGAATCCATTAGATTTTCAAACATCGGAGGAAGTACGATTAAATCATACGCTCTGGATCCTACAACAAATTGATTGTTTCGGATAGCACCATGTTCCCTGATAATATGCTCGCTTCCCAGATCGTATTCCACTTGATTCTTTTCCAGCTGAGTTAATAAATTTTGAAATTCATTTTTTAATTCCTCCAAAGAGGATTGACGCATTTTTTCTATTGGAGAATAATGCATCCAACCTGAGGATGTTGGTTCGATAATCAAAATTCGGTTTACCTGCTTGCCTGAAGTAAGCGCAAATGAAAGGCGCTGAAAATATTCATTTAAAGGTTTATAATTATCCCACCAAGGCGTATGATATGACATTGATTGTGGATAATCTCGCTTTCTTGCTCCTTTCAAGGTCATATGTGATAAATGTGGATTCATAAAGTTAACACCCAAAACAAACTCCCAATCTCCCTGCCGTTTCATATCGTTAAATGTGAGTTCCCAACCGGAACCTCCATATGTTTCGGATAACGCCCTGGTTTTGTCAAGTTGATTCACCACACTACTCATTTCTTTCACAGAGCGAATATTGCCAAACTGGTCAGCACGCAATTCAGAATTAAACAACATATCGATTCCCGGGTACTGGTGATAGGCATACATAGCCATGTTATCTGCACCATGTTTCGGATCTGGCCAGCCATGTTCCCAATAGTGTCCAGTCCATTTCATGTTTTTTTCATTGGTATATTTTTCCCAGGGGACTGACCATCTTTCGACGAACATTTCAAGTAATAATGAATAGTAATCGTGTCGTACGTTTTTCCAGTCTCCTATTTCATCATACAAGCATGGAAGATAGGACTCCAATTGATACCCATACGTTTTTTCAAATCGGTTAAAAAGCACCGGGGTATATCGAATTACTGAATTCGGCCCACCGATTGTATTGATATTTGGTTCATCGGTAAAAATTCCGGGAACCAGTTTTCCAAATTCATCTCCTATATACTCTTCGTAACCATCCATTGTCAATTTCATGAATTTCTCAGTCATGCCATAGGCTAAAAGATCAACATAAGAAAAACCACCATACCACCCTTCACCTTTCGGATAATACCATTTGGTAAATGCATAATAATCGCCTTTCTGTCCATAGTACTTTGTTTTGCTGTTGGTAATGTTGGCAAAAGAGGCCCCCATTTGTTTGAGAATAAGAAAATATCGTGTAGTGTCGTTTTCTTTGAGCTCATCCAATCGATTCAGTCTCAGGCCCGCAATTGGATCTGATGTTGAAAATGTTGCTGCCGGCACATGCCCTCCGGCAAATCCGCTGGGATACGAATTTTCATCGTAAAGCCATATTTTCATATCCAGCTCACGGGCTTTGTCAACCGTATACCTAACTAGTTCAAACCAATCTCTTGAGAGGTATTCTGTTATCAGCCCAGGCCTCGGATGAATAAAAGCCATGTGAATTCCATGCTCTTTGAATTCCTTCAATTGGAAATCGATCTTTTCTTTGGTAACCAGATCGTTCCACACCCACAAAGGTGCAGGACTGAAATCGATGGGTGGATTTTTAAACCCTTTCTGAAGTTCCTCAAGGGTATTAGCCGTATCCGGATTCCAGTTTATAGATTTGTCCAATTTATTTTGGCAGGAATAAATAACAATTAAAGATAAGAGGATCAAAAAAACTGGGAATATTTTCATTAGTGGATCAGGTAATATTTTATTAATCATTTTGATATTCGATTAAGCTTCCAATTAAAAAAGAATAAACAAGCAAAAAGTACTCTGGTAAAGTTAATAAATGCGCTATATATTATCTGATCTTTTCTATGTTTGAACAATTTTAGTCAATTTTATTTCTTTCTAATTTTTAAAGATTAGTTCAGGCGAATAAACGTGCGGATTTGAAAGGAAAAAGATATTTATGTCAATCGAAAATTTTTGCGCTACTGTTGAATTCGTGTATGGTAATCCTTTAGCGACTTTGAACAGTAATAAAAAATGAAAATCCAAAAGCAAAAAAATATATTATTTCTCATTCTTTTAATCAGTTCATTATCAAAAGCCCAGGAAATTAAGCTGCCTATAAATGTCCGGGATAGGAAATCTTTGGCAGAATTACATCTTTCTGAAATAGGCGAATTTGGATTGTTAAGAAAAGAGCGATCCAATATTCCTGCACATTTTCACACTGGAATTGATATTCTAAGACCAGGTATTAACTACGAGAACAACCCCATTTTTCCAATTACCGAAGGAATTGTGATTAGCAAACGAGATGATGGGCCATATGCACAAATTATCATTGAACATCACCAAAACGGAACCACATTTTGGTCTTTGTATGAACATATTGCTGGAATTACGGTAACCATTCATGATGAAGTCAATGCTTCATCGCCTATTGCCAGATTTATGAATAGAAATGAATTAAATACTTATGGATGGCAGTTTGACCATTTTCACCTGGAAATATTAAAAATAGCTCCAAAGAGATTACAACCAAGCCCAACAAATCCTACAAGGTTTTTTAATTCATTTACTTTAGTATGTTTTACCAGAGATGATCTGGAAAAGTACTTCTATACACCAATACCATTTTTTGAAAGAATGCTCCTTCATTAAACACTCATTTTGCTTTTCCCTTTAGGAAAATACAAACTAAATGTGGTCCCCTGGCCGAATACACTTTCTAACTCAACATTGCCTCCTAGAGCTTCCATCTGTGATTTTACGAGAAAGAGTCCAAAACCTTGTCCCGGATGGGTGTCATTGAATCGCTGATACATTTGAAATATTTTAGAATTTGCCATCTCCATGTCTATTCCAATACCATTGTCGTTAATCGAAACCACGAAGTACTTTGAGGATTCAGAAAGTTCAATTTTTATATATGGATTATCTTTTTTCTGGTCCGAATACTTTACAGCATTTTCAATGATATTGTGAAAAATGCTGTATACATAAGGGCGAAGGGAATTTACATTAAAGAGCACGTCAACTTCAGGCATAATAATCGTGATCTGCTTTTCATCAATCGAACTTTTTAGAGAGTCTAAAACTTTCTGAATTTCCGATACGAAGTTAATTTTTTCCCATGGCTGCTGCATCCCCTTTTCTACATCAATAATTTGGGACAGATCATAAAAGACTTTTTCTAGATTTACTGCACTTTCATTCAGTCTTTGCAGTGTTTCAAGTGTAAGCGAATCAAAGTTTTTTTGAACGGGTAATAAATGGATAAGCCCTTTGATCTGAGCAATTGGTGCCCGTAAATTGTGCGAAGTAATATATGTATATTGCTCTAATTGCTGATTTTGAGCCAATAGGCGCTCGTTTACATTTAGGAGATCATTGGTTCTTTCTTGTATTTTTATTTCTAAAGATCCCTTAATATCCATCAATTCCATACGTTGGAGTTCAAGTCGATCTATGGTTTCATCCAGTACTTCTTTTGAAGTTTTGAGTTCCTCATTTTGATTAGAAATTTCAATGGCTTTTTCTTTCAACAAATCGTTCGCACGGTTAAGACTCTCCCGTTCATTATTATAATTGAGTTTTAAAAAATAAATAAAGTATCCACCAAATAAGTAAAAAATTAGGGTTACCAAATAATCCTTAATTAGAAACTCTTTATTTACAATATATTCCGATGATAAATTGAAATGAAAAAAATATTCCATGCTAAAAAGCAAAGCATAGTTTACACAAAATATCGTGAAAATTATTTTATAGTATTTGCCATCATTGATCATTAAAATAAAACCAAGGGCGAGAAAATAAATGGAAGAAAGTAGAATACTTATCCCTCCTCCTACTATCCATCCAAAATTCACTGCAAAGGCTAAAAAAAAACTAAAAATATACCTTTGGCGAGAACTTGCTGGACGATTTTGGACTATTAAAAAATTCCCAATAATGAAAAGACCTGTGGCTATTTCAATAAACAAAGACATAAAATCATTGTTTATCAAAGCATCTGTAACCAACAGCAATAATACGGCAACGAATCCGATATAAAGCGCATTTTTAAACAAACGATCTTCTAGTGGAGCGACTGGAATAGCAGACTCTTTTTTCATTAAAAAGAATAATTGGTTTAAAATCGGACTAAAATAATTATAAATTTAATAATCGCATGATTACAAACCCTAATACCTAACTTAAGTTATGCATATAAGAACATCATTTAATAATCCACTATTAATCCTACGCAAGCAATCGCATCAACTCCTTGCTATTCTTTTCAGCATCATAATTACTTCAGATTTGCCCGTTTATTCACAAACCGCTTCAATTTCTCCAAACCAATTAATCGCTGGTTTTGAAAAAATAAATGAAAATCCAATAGCAATATCCTTTAAAAACTCATTTGAAATCAATCATGCAGGTGGGCACCTGCAAGGAATCCAACGGTTAAACTACAAGCAAAACGATTATTATTTCTTATCAGGTAGTTCTGATTCTTATTCATATTATGCGATTGTAAAAACAGGCAAGGAAAACATGGTCATTTCCATGAATAAAATTCTGGAAGTCCCATTTAAACATGCCGGAGGATTCCAGGTTTACGAAAAACTGATGGCCATTGGAGTAGAAGATAATGATAGTAAAAAAAAATCCAAAGTATTTATTTTCAATATGGAAAATCCAGAAAAAGTTCCAAAAGAACCATTAGCCATCATAGATCGAATGGGAACATTTAAACGTGCAACTGCAGGATGTGTTGGCATTATTGAAGTAGCAGAAAAGGTCCTGGTGATCGTCGGAGATTGGGATACCGAGCATCTGGATTTTTACCGAATTGACAGTGAAAAACTTTTTGA
>JAHEMV010000255.1 GCA_024643455.1 Cytophagales bacterium | reverse complement strand
GCCAATTCCTTTCCCCATTGGGTAGAAAAATATGCCGGATGCTTATCTATGAGGATTACTTCGGGTTTGAACTGCAGCACTTTTCGAAAATGGTTTAATGTGTATTCAAAACTCAACTGCGCATCGAATTCAGTAGTATCACCTAGAAACTGGGAAATATGACAGCGGCCATTTTGCCAAATACAAAACGTACTTTTCAATAATGCCCCCATCGATAATACATGCCAGTTAAAACCTTTATTTATGGATTCGGAAACCATTCCCGGGGCATATCCACGGGACCTCCTGATCATGATCTTTTGATGATACTTCCGCGTAAACTTCACTACAGAATCATCCTGGGGAATCTTAATTTCACGGTTATTAAGCAATAAATAATCAGCAAACTGTATAAGATTTTCCACAGCATCCTCATTCTTATACATTACCGGAGATCCCTTTTGATTTCCACTTGTCGCTAATAGTGGTCGATTCAATTTTTCAGCAATCAATACCAAAATTGGAGCATAGGGCAACATCACTCCCAGGCTATTGAGTTTTGGGGCGATTTGAGGAATTAAATCATCAACATATCTATCTTCTCCCAGGTCGAGCAAAACAATTGGTGCTGCAGGACTACTCATAGCTTCCATTTCATCTGTAGAAATTTTATGCTTTTTTATCACAAAATCCAGGTTGGGATACATCAAGGCAAATGGTTTTGCGATGCGTTGTTTTTTCTGCCTCAACTCCTTTACTTTCTCCTTATTAGCTGCATCACAAATCAGCAGAAACCCTCCAATCCCTTTTACTGCGACAATTGATCCATCCTCAATTTTTTCACAAACAAAATCCACTATTTTTTCTTCATCGACATTGATTGGAATGCCATTTTGATCCACAATCCACTGACTTACTTTACAATCAGGACAAGAATTTGTCTGCGAATAAAATCGTTTGTCTTTAGGGTCTCCATACTCTACTTTACATTGCGGACACATTGTAAAGGTATTCATGCTTGTTCGCTCGCGATCATAAGGAAGCGCTTCTTCAATAGAAAACCGTGGCCCACATGTGGTGCAGGTTATAAAGGGATAATGATATCTCCGATTTCCCTGGCTCTTCAGTTCAGTCTTGCATTGATCGCAAATAGCAAAATCCGGCGCTATGAGTAAGTCCGGATCTCCGTACTCTTGACTTTCTAATATGGTAAATTCAAGGAATTCTTTAGATGGAATTTCGACACATTCCATTGAAGTAATAAGCGATTGTTCCGGGGCTTTTTCCCGAATATCGCTTAAAAAAGTTTCAATGAAGGATGGGGATGAATTGATTTCGATATGCACCCCATCTGGTGTATTGGCAACAGTACCCTTTAATCCATATCCTACGGAAAGATTATAAATGAATGGTCTGAAACCAATTCCCTGAATTCTTCCCCTGATATGAATATGGTAACAATTCAAATCAACTTATTTTCCATTAATTTGGTTCTTTAGCCAATCGAGCCATGGCTTCATCCCTTCTCCAGTAGTAGCAGAAAGTTCAAAAAACTGGAGGTGATGATTAATTTTTAAGGCATATTCTCTGGCCTTCTCAACATTAAAATTGACATAGGGTAGCAAATCAATTTTATTGATAATGCAAACTTGAGAAGAGTCGAACATATACGGATATTTCAATGGTTTATCATCCCCTTCGGTCACACTGATTATAACCACTCTCTTATTTTCACCCAAATCAAACATTGCCGGGCAAACTAGATTCCCTACATTTTCAATAAATAGCAGAGAATTTTGTTTTAACTCAAGTTTTTTCATGGCATGCAAAACCATGTGCGCATCAAGATGGCAACCCTTCCCGGTATTGACTTGAACTACAGGAACCCCTGTTGCGGCGATACGGTTTGCATCATTCATGCTTTGTTGGTCACCCTCGATTATGGCCAGTTCCAGTTCTGATTTCAGCAGCTTTATAGATTCTTCCAACAATGTGGTTTTTCCTGATCCTGGAGAGCTTACCAAATTGATCGCAAACACATTCAAAGCCTCAAGAAAACCACGATTGCGCTGTGCAAGGAGGTTGTTTTCATGAAGAACATTCCTTTCAATATCTATTTGAATCGAACTATTGTCATCATGATGATGTTCATGGGCGTGATGGTAGGAATGGGGTTCAAGTTCATTTCGCAAGGAAAAGGTTGTCTCGCCAGGAATAAGAATTTTCGTGCCATTTTCAGGTTGACCGCATCCACAAGTTGCGCACATAATCGTAGGATTTAAAAAATTGTTTCGTTGATAGCAAAATGAGGGAAAAATGACCTCAATTGCTTAAATTGAACCTAAGTTAGTTTGATGATTGTTCGATTCAAATGATAAATATCATATAACCAGAAATAGATAATTTAATTGAGGCATTGATCTGAATTCGATATGGAAAAAACCAAGTATCTGGAGTATCTGGAATCGTATCTGTCACCCAGAAAGAAGTTTCTTTTTGATAAAATATCAGCTGACAGGACGAGGCATTTTACCATTGTAGCGGAGGACACCTACCAAGACCATAATGCCAGTGCCTTGATTCGGAGTTGCGATTGCTTTGGAATCCAGGACCTCCATATCATTGAAGAAATCAACCGGTACCGATTGGCCAAAGGGATGACTCAGGGGGCTGATAAATGGGTTGATACACACTACTACAGCAACTTTGAAAACAATTCGCAAAGGTGCATCGACACCCTTCGGGAGACGGGATATTCTATAATTGCAACTACACCACATGAGACAAATCGCGTTTTAGATGACTTTGATATCAGCAAAAAGTCAGCTTTCTTTTTTGGAAAAGAACGACTGGGCCTTTCCAGGCTGGTGCTTGATCAAGCTGATGAGCATATCAAGATCCCTATGTTTGGCTTTTCTGAGAGTTTCAATATATCCGTTTCTGCAGCGCTATTGCTGCAGTCTCTTACGAATAGGCTTCGTAAAAGTGATGAAATAGGCTGGCGTTTGTCCAGGGAAGAAATTATTGATTTAAAAATCAAATGGTGTCTCAGAACAATTCAGCATGGTGAGCAAATCGGGGAAAAATACCTTTCTGATAATAAATAATTGGCACTTTAAGAGGATTCCCATCCGGTGATAATTATGGATAGCATATGTCTTTCATTTTTAACCTTTGCTATTTCCAACATTTTTAAATCATCATTTTAATTTCCGGTTTTCGATCTTCATTATCCTTCATGGATCCCATTCCTTCCAGTTTCAAATAGACCTTAGGTACATACGAATATTCTGCAAATAGTCGCTCTCCAACAGGCATCACCACTTCCCGTGTATTATTTTGAAAATCGTTAACTGCCTCGGATACTGGGTATAGATTCAGGGAGTCAGATTCGATTGGCCGAAGCATATGCATTACTTCATTCAGATGGATGGAAGACCTGAGAAATTTCCTACGCCTTCCAGGAGGAATTATGACGGGCATTTGATTGGTAAAATTGCTCAGGCGCTTATTGGAATGGGTGGTGATGATGGAAAAGGAGTCAATCCACCTGCTATTATCTTCATTTTTCCATGAATCCCATATCCCGGCAAAAGATAATAACCGTTGCTTGGAATCATAAACTGCATGTGGAACTTTCTTCCCAGACTCTGTCCTGATCCAAATAAAAAAGCAGTTGGCCAAAACCAGGCATCTTCGACGCCTAACCGGAACACGAAATACTGGATTTTTTACTATGTTTCGCGCAGGAGAATTGATGTTGTGGAATTTGAGATTGGGCTCCTTTGCCCAATATGGAACGAGCCCCCATTGCTGGGCGACAATTTTACTCTCTGATCCTGCAATAATAACAGGCATTTCCATCCCAAAATGGGCATTATACGTTTTTTGAAAAGCATATTGAAATTCAGCCTGAAACTCCTGCTCGATAGCAGCCACGCTCGATGCTATGGTATATCTCGTACACATCCTCCATAATTTGTTGCCACAAAGTTATGGATTATTAACTAATTATATTAGTATTAATACTAATTATTTTAGTTTTTGCCAAAAATAAAGAACCTATTTTTCTGCCGTTTCTATCAATTCTTCAATAGCAGTGACCACTTGGAGATCACATCGTCCCCCTTGTTCTTTTGCCTTTTTTGTAATTTCAAAACTTCTTGCTTTCCATCCTGCCAATGGGGATTCATTTCGATCCAAATAGTTGAAAGCCTCAAGACCTACCGCTGCAATCTTCGACAGGTTTTCCGAAAGCCCTGTTGCTTCCTCTAAAACAGGTGATCTTTTCACTATTTCCATGAATTTCTTATGGTTTCCTTTCCATAGCCAGAGGTACTCCAATATGTCATTCCTCAAAAGGGTATCCCGCGTTGCGCAATAGGATGCAACATGATTTCTGAACTCACGAGCAACCTTTTGGTCTGGAGTGGCTACATCGGCAATTTTTGTGTAGGGTGAAAAAACGGTATACATGGTGTCACCTGCATTGCGTTCATAAATTTTCAGCGGTTCAATTACATCAACCAGTACCTCAAGCGCTTCGGTATCATAGGAATTTGCCAACCTACGCATGAGGACTCCTTTGTTTCTGATATGGGTGGAACCAAGTCCTTCCAGCAAAAGACTAATAAAGTCCAGTCTTCTGTACATATCATCCACATTGGCTACTGTAGAAGCTGACCATAATCTTTCTGCAATAGCGGCCGTACGAGGCCAAATTCGTGAGTCCACCGTTTCAGGTGTAACGTGCTCCGTCCACATGGTTGCTTCACCACCAACAATAAACTTTTGCTGCTCTGATGTAAGATCAGTATTGGCTGGAATTGGATCTACCAGATAATGAAAATCAGTTGGTTGTATCAAATCAATATAATATCCGGTGGATAATAGTCCAGTATAACCATTTTTAGCAGCCTCCACCAGTGATTCAGTTCCTCTCCATGATTGAATCATAATATCATGCGGGACACCAGGCCTGAGAATCTCATCCCAACCCATCATCTTTTTGCCGTTTTTCTCAAGTATTGGCAGCAACCTTTGGATAAACTCAGTCTCTAGCTCCCTGTAAGTAGTCATGCCTTTTTTGTCCATATACGCTTTTATATCTGGATTAAGATCCCAGTCCTTACCGGTATTTTCATCTCCTCCAATATGAAAATACTCATCAGGAAATAGGGCAGCCATCTCCGTAAAAAGATTATCCAGAAATTCATACGTATATTCCTTGGTGACATCCAGTGAAGGATCAAAAACTCCAAAATAGCGTTGCAATTCATAGTTCCGTTTTACACTCGCTAATTCCGGATATGCTTTAAGCCATGAGGTGCAATGACCAGGTACATCAAATTCAGGTACGATTCGGATACCTCTCTGATCAGCATAAGCAATAATTTTTTTAATTTCCTCCTGTGTATAATAATTCCCTTCAGCTCCGACTTCATGTAAAAGCGGATACACTTTTGACTCTATTCCAAACATCTGGTCTTCCGTCAAATGTAGGTGCAACACATTCATCTTAACCGCAGCCATGCCATCCAGTGTGCGCAGAATCACATCCATAGGCATCCAATGAAGTGTAATATCAAGCAATAATCCCCTCCATGGAAAACGGGGTGCATCGCTAATTTCTACACCGGGGAAATAATATCCAACATCATCGACACTAAGCAATTGCTGAAGCGTTTCTAATCCACGAATGGCTCCCAGGTCCGTATTCGCAATAATCCTGACCTGTTGTGCATCTGAAAATAACGTATAACTCTCGTCTTCATATAATTTGAGCTCAGCAGGATGGTTAACCTCAATAAGCAAACTATTAGTTCTAGATGAATCAGCGGACGAAATAATCCCCTGTCCAAAGAAAAATCCCATTCGATTATCCAGACGGCGTAAGGCTCGAGTCGCTTCTTTATAAACACGCTCGCCAGGATTTCCAATAACACCAATCGAAAAATTCTTGCTGATATAAAAAGAAGCTCCTGAAGATTTAATTGATTTAGGAACAGGCATCAGGTCTTGAGTTCTATCCTGGGCAAAGATGGAAATTGAAACGACAATTGCGATAAAAGTACTTAACAACCTGATCATAGTTTGATATGGTAAAATGATAAAACCTGAATACTTTATATACTGCGGATTATTGATCTTCGGGCTATTTCAACACGAGAAAACAGTATATTCTTCAAAAAAGTCTATTCAAACTAAATGATAGAAAAATAAATTCAAATGTATTTCGAATAATTTCCAGTCTCAATATTGAATACAAGGCTTTAACCTACTTTATATCCCTTTTTGATTAAAATTTTATCAAAGATTTAATATCTAGATTTGATTTCATTCGTGATCTAAAAATTATTTTGGCTCTGTTTTCCCAGGCCAGTTATCTGTACGGAATGGTGATGCCGGCAGGCCATTTTTGTTATACAGATTGCACTCAGGATTGATGGCCCAACCGTATCGCACTGCAACTGGCTCTTTTACTTTATCGCTTGAAACAAATACCTTACCCCCAACTATTTGTGCATTGGCCCAATAAAATTTTTTGTCTTTTCCAGCGATTTGAAATCCGGTCAATTTCTCACCTTTTATTTGAAGGCCTTTACCCACATGATCAAATGTTATTTCTATATCTTGCTTATTTATTGCCATGGATTGGTATAAAGGTCCAGAATATTCAATATCCTTTTGGTAGGCAATGTGCTCGGCTGCCAATGCCAGTCTATATCCCACATCCTGCTTATTCCTCGGATGTATATCAAACATTTCCCCAATATCGATAGTCACAGCCATGCCAGTATTTGGCAAGCGAAGCGCCATAAGTTGTGCTTCGCGCAGCTCTGCCCAATCATCCTCCTGGGGTTGTTCAGGAATATCCATAAAATTGGCCAACTGAACGTATAAAAAAGGGAAATAATCCATGCCCCATCGTACCCGCCAATCTTCGATCATGGCCTGAAATAGCGTCCTGTATTGATACGCGCGCCCGGCATTGCTTTCTCCCTGATACCAGATCACACCTTTAATACCGAAAGGAATGATCGGATTTATCATCCCATTAAATAAACTCGAAGGATAATTTTGATATCCTTTGATTTCAGGGAATGCAGGCTCCAGACCTGTCATATATTTCCATGGGCCAGCAAGGCTTTCTAATACGGCACCACTCGGTGCATACAACTTCATCCTGTCTTCAGGTCCAAGAAAATTAGGTTTACCCCATCGATGAAGCAGTCTGACAACAATGACGTTTTTCCCGGATTTTACTATCTTTTCAGGAACAGTATATGCGGTAAAATAAGGTGAATCGGTAGAACCTAACTCTACTTCGTTGAAATAGATTGTCGCTCGATTATCTATTCTTCCCAAATCAAACTTGATTTCCTGGCCCTTATACTCGCTTGGTATTTCTACTACTTTTCTAAGCCAAACAACGCCATCCAATTCTTCTTCCCAATTTGGAGCGATGACCACTGGCCAATCATTGGAATTGTAATTGATCTTTTGCACACCAAC